>CAVDLK010000075.1:0-2476 GCA_963609745.1 Erysipelotrichaceae bacterium
ACAAAAGATAAAAATGATATAGAATAAAATTATATTTAGGGGGAAAAATATATGTTTGAAAAAGAAAAAGCTGAATGTATTAAAGCTGGATTAAGAATGGACAAATATGGCTTAGTTGCTTTGTCTGGCGGAAATATTTCATGGAGAATGGACAGTGGTGAAATACTTGTAACACCTAGTGGCATGATTTATGAAGATATGGTTCCAGAAGATATGCTAGTTATGGATATTGATGGAAATATTATTGAGGGCACAAGAAAACCTTCAGTAGATACAAAAGCTTTGTTATATATTTATAAAAACCGTAAAGATGTCAATGCTGTTATTCATACACATCAACCATATGCTACTGGTGTTGGACTCGTATGTGATGAACTTCCATGCAACTTAACAACTTTAGCTAACGCTACTCATGGTGCTGTAAAGGTTACTCCATATTGCTCTGCAGCAAGTGAACAAATGGGTATTGAGGCAGTAGAAAACTTAGGTGATAAATTAGCAGTTATCTTAAAACATCATGGTGTTATAGCTGTAGGTAAAAATCTAAAAGAAGCATTATGCGCATGCGTATATCTTGAAGAAGCTGCTAAAACATATTCAATTGCCTACTCAATGAACAAGAATGTTCCTGAATTAACACCAGATCAAGTTGATAGAGCTGTTAGAATATTTAAATATTATGGTCAAGGAACTGGTGAATTACCAGAAGATTTAAGATAATAGGGAGGAAATATGGCTGTTTATAAAGAGACTATTACTGGTATTGAATCAAAAGGTGTAAGCCCTACATATATCAATATCACAAAAGAAGTAAAAGAAATAATTAAGAAATCTGGAATCAAAGATGGTATTTGTTGTGTTATAAGTCCACATACGACTTGTTCAGTATTCTTTGAAGAATATGTTCATGATACTATGCCAAATGGTAAAGAATTTATTCAACAAGATTTAGATAATTGTCTAGAAAAGATCATTCCTAATCAAACTGCATGGGGACAATATTTTTATCCAGGACTAAAACATTTTGAAGATGTTGAGTCTTGGCCTGATTATTTAAAATATTTACCAAGTGGTCAAAGAGAAGAATTGTTTAATGCTGATGCCCATTTAAAAGCAACTATTTTAGGTAATTCCGCAACATTTGAAGTAGACAATGGCGACTTAGGTGTTGGTAAAACTGGCTATGTATACTTTGTAGATTTTGATAGAACACATCCTCGTTCAAGAAAATGTAAGGTTGTAGTTATTGGTGAATAATAAATTTAAATAATTAAACAATTAAGAGAAGTATGTCAAAATACTTCTTTTATTTAAAGCAAAGGAGTTTTAATGAAGTTAGGTATCGTTGGTGCTGGATTAATAGTTAATACATTATTGCAATTCATTCATGAACTTGATATTGAATTAGTTGCCATATGTGCTACTAATAGAGAAATTGATAAATTGAATCATTTAAAAAATGAACATGGTTTTAAATATGTATATACTGATATTGATGAAATGCTAAAGAGTAATAAGTAGAGCTAGGGAAAGTATTAATTTAGTTTTCCCTGATGATGCTAATTTATAAAAATAACAAGTTATTTCTTTTTAAATGATATTTTTGATTCTGTTTTATTGATTATTCTTTTTATATTAGCGGAATGTCGATATATAACAAATAATGCCAATATTAGTTGTAAGATACTTAATTTATAGTTGACTTTAAGTAATGTTAATACAGCTGAACTAAGACCAACCATTGATGATAAAGATACCATCTTAGATGTTATTAAGGTAATTAAGAAGACCAATAAAGGAATTAAAAAGGTAAAAATAAATTCATTAGTTACAAATAGTGCTAATCCTAATAAATAACCATAGGAACATGCTACAGCTTTGCCACCTTTAAAACCTGCAAATATAGGAAAACAATGTCCAACACATACCATAAGCCCGATATATTGTTCAATTCCAGGATTTAATTTATTGCATAGAAGCATCATTAAGAATGCTTTCATTGAATCTAATAGGATTACTAAGATACCAATAGGTGTTCCTAATACTCTTCCAGCATTTGTTCCACCAAGATTGCCTGAACCATATTGTCTGATATCTTTATGAAAGAATACTTTACCGATTATCAGTCCCCAAGGAATAGAACCGATAACATAAGCTAATAATAGCCAAAATATTGTTTTTAACATAATATATACCTCACTGTCTTATCTAATTCATCTTCATCATAATTTATTGAGCCTAATTTAATGGCGGGTTTAGATTTGCCATGAAAATCTGAACCTACTGACATATATAAATTATTCTTTTTTGCTTGTTCAAAATAGAAATCAATATCTTGTTTATTGTGATATGAAGAAAAGACTTCAATACCATCTAAACCATAATCCATAATTGAATGTAATAAATCTAAATTATGTTTTATATTATGTGCTGGATGAGCTAAAAACATTTTTCCATTAGTGGAATGTATTAGTTC
>CAVDLK010000075.1:2486-6296 GCA_963609745.1 Erysipelotrichaceae bacterium
TTCACTTGTTTGCTTTATAGGCATATTAAAAGAATAGGGAATATATAATGGCTTTCCTATGGTACAAAAATGTTTAAAGAAATTAAAAGATGGATTATCAGATAATTCATTACCTTTTCTAAAAGGTAATAGTCTTTCATCATTATCATTTCTGTAATCATTTAATATAGTATCGCCAACTATTTCTTCACATACAAGATGATCTAAACGATAGTTATAGATTATATCTTCATCAAAATAAAAGCCAAAATCCTTTGCTTTTTGTATTAATTCTTTGCCATATTTCTTATTAGCGTTTTTAACATATTCATCCCTTAACTTATATTTAATATCATTATAGTCAATGTTATATCCCAATATATGTATAGGAGTTTCATCTATTTGGGCTGATATTTCAATAGCAGGTATAAAATTTATATCTTTGTCTTTAGCATAATCAACAGCATCTTTTAAAGAATTAACACTATCATGATCTGATATAGCGTAATATTTTAAACCTGAGTTAATAGCTAAATCAATTAAATTTTTAGGTTTATATTCACCATCAACACTAGCTATAGAATGTGAGTGTAAGTCAATTTTTCCCATGGCTTTATTATAACTTATGGCTATTTAAATTGTGTTATAATTTAAACACTATGGCAAGCAATTATGATGATAGTAGTATAGAAATACTTGAAGGTTTAGAGGCCGTTAGAAAAAGGCCGGGAATGTATATTGGTAGCGTTGATGCTAGAGGATTACACCACTTAGTATGGGAAATCGTTGATAATGCTATTGATGAGGCTTTAAATGGTTTTGGTGATGAAATTATCATCGAATTAAATAAAGATGGTTCATGTTCTGTAACAGACTTTGGTAGAGGTATGCCAGTTGGAAAACACTCTTCTGGTAAAAATACTTTGGAAGTTATTTTTACTATCTTACATGCTGGTGGCAAATTTTCTGATCAAGGTGGTTATAAGACAGCTGGTGGTTTACATGGTGTTGGTGCAGCAGTAGTTAATGCCTTATCAGAATGGGTAGAGGTAGAAGTATGCCGTGATAAAAAAAGATATTTGATGCGTTTTTCTAATGGTGGAAAAAAAGCTACAAAAATCGAAGTTATCGGTAATACAAATAGAACAGGTTCTAAGGTTACATTTAAACCAGATGCTAAGATATTCACGACAACTACATTTAATTACGATACTATAATCGAAAGAGCTCAAGAGGAAGCATTTTTATTAAAAAATGTTAAATTAACAGTTAAGGATTATAGAAATAATGAAGAAGTTTCTTATAAATATGAAGATGGTTTAAGATCATTTATGGAATATCTTCATGAAGATAAAGATGTTTTACATGATACAGTGTGTTTTTCTGGTGAATCTAATGGGATTGGTGTTGATATTGCTTTTCAATATACTGATTCTTATCAAGAAAATACCTTTTCTTTTGTCAATTTAGTTAGAACATCAGATGGTGGAAGTCATGAAACAGGTTTTAAAACAGCTTTTACTAAATGTTTAAATGATTATGCTAGAAGTAATGGTTTATTAAAAGAAAAAGATAAGAATTTTGAAGGAAGTGATGTTAGAGAAGGATTAACTGCTATCATTTCTTGTTCAATACCAGAATCAATCTTACAATTTGAAGGTCAAACAAAAGGTAAGTTGGGCACACCCGAAGCTAAAAATGCTGTAGAAAATATAGTATCGGAAAATTTAAGTTATTTCTTAAATGAAAATAAAAGTATTGCCACAAATTTAATTAAAAAGATTGCTAATGCGGCTGAGGCAAGAGAAGCAGCTAGAAAAGCTAAGAATGATGCTAGAAGTGGTAAAAAGTCTAGTAATAAAGCAAAGGAAAAACTTTCTGGTAAACTAGCCAATGCTCAATCTAAAGATAGTTCTAAATTAGAATTATTCTTAGTAGAAGGAGATTCTGCCGGTGGAAGTGCTAAAAAATGTCGTGATTCGCGTTTTCAAGCAATATTACCTTTAAGAGGTAAAGTTTTAAATACCGAAAGAGCTTCAGTTAATGAAATAGAAAAGAATGAAGAATTAAATACAATAATTCATTGTTTAGGTGCTGGCGTTGGTCCTAATTTCAATGTTGAAGATATTAACTATGACAAAGTTATTATTATGACCGATGCTGATACCGATGGTGCTCATATTCAAGTTTTATTATTAACATTCTTCTATCGTTTTATGAAAGAATTAATAGAAACTGGCCATGTTTATATCGCAATGCCACCTTTATATGGTGTTATGAGAAATAAACAAAGAGTATATCTATATTCTGATGAAGAATTAGATAATCTAAGAAAAGAAGTTGGCGATAAATTAGATATTCAAAGATATAAGGGTTTAGGTGAAATGGATGCTGATCAATTATGGGATACAACTATGGATCCAGCAAAAAGAACTTTGATTCAAGTATCTATTGAAGATGCTTTAATATGTGAAAGAAGAATTTCTGTATTAATGGGTAATAATGCAGAAGCAAGAAGAAAATGGATAGATGATCATATCAACTTTACCTTAGAAGAAGATTATCGAGTAAGTAGAAATGGCTAAAAGAAAAGAAGAAATAGTAGAAAACAATATCAATCAAACATTGGATAATATTATATCTGAACGTTTTGGTAGTTATTCAAAATATATCATTCAAGAAAGAGCCTTACCTGATGCTAGAGATGGTTTAAAACCAGTACAAAGAAGAATTCTTTATTCTATGTGGATTGATGGTTGCACTTTTGATAAACCACATCGTAAGTCTGCTAAGACAGTAGGTAGTGTAATGGGAACATTCCATCCACATGGCGATAGTTCAATCTATGAAGCAATGGTTCGTATGTCACAAGACTGGAAGATTAATGTTCCTTTGATTGACATGCATGGAAACAATGGTTCAATTGACGATGATCCACCTGCAGCTATGCGTTATACCGAGGCACGTTTATCTAAAAATGCTGATTTATTATTAAATGATATTGATAAACAAACAGTCGCAATGACTAATAACTATGATGATACTTGTCTTGAGCCTACAGTATTACCTGCTAGATATCCGGTATTATTAGTTAATGGTTCAACTGGTATTGCTTCTGGTTATGCCACTAATATTGCACCTCATAATATTGATGAAGTTATAAATGCTACAATTTATCGTTTAAATAATCCTGATTGTTCATTAGATTCTTTAATGGATATTATTAAAGGACCAGATTTTCCTACTGGCGCAATCGTACAAGGTAAAGCCCAAATTAAAGAAATATTTAAAACTGGTAAAGGAAAAGTTATTGTTAGAAGTAAATGTAATATTGAAGAAAATAAAACTTCTTCTAGAATAATTGTTACCGAAATTCCTTATGAAGTAATTAAATGCCAACTTGTTAAAAGGATAAGTGATATCTATCTAGCAAAAGATATTGATGGTATTGTTGATGTTAGAGATGAATCTGATAGAAGTGGCTTAAAGATTGTTATTGAATGTAAAAAGGATGCTAATTGTAAACAAATATTAAATTATTTATATAAAAACACCGATTTACAAATCAATTATTCTTACAACAATGTCGCAATTGTTAATCACAAACCGGTTTTAATGTCTTTAACAGATGCTTTAGATGCGTTTATAAATCATAGAAGAGAAGTTGTTTTAAATAGAACTAAATACTTAAAAGATAAAAAAGAAAGTAGATTACATATTATTGATGGTTTGATTAAAGCAATTTCTATTTTAGATGATGTTATTGCTTTAATTAGAAAATCAAAAGATAAAAAAGATGCCAAAGAGAGATTAATATCTGCTTTCTTATTC
>CAVDLK010000076.1:0-6244 GCA_963609745.1 Erysipelotrichaceae bacterium
GGTAAATACCAATCAATAGTATCAGTATCATCGCTAGTAGCGACAACATTAATTTTATCACCGCTTTGCGTAGCATTTAATTCAAAATTATATGTCTTCTGGTAAAGAGTTACATTAATCTTTGCTGACTTTCTTATGGTATGACTAGAATTATCATTTTTATATATAGTACCATCAATTTCTATTTCTACTGTTCCATCAGATTTATTTCCACTACTATCTACTTTTACAGTACAAGAATTATAACTTGAACACCATGATTCTAAAGAAGATTTTGTATTTGTGGCAGAGCCAGGAAGAATAACTTGAATATCAGTTTCCGCAACTTCCTTACTTACATTAACAACATCAGATTGTGAACTAGCGTTTGCGTATTTATAATACATATTTATAGATACAGTGCCACCATCTAAGATATTACCTATTTCAACCTCAGCATTAGCTTTATCTCCACGATATTCAAATTTCTTTGTTGTTCCATCGGGATATTTTACAGTTATATCAGCGCAATATTGTATTTCACCATAAATCCAAGAATAATCAAATAGAACTTTTCCTTCTGAAGCAATTATTACTTCTCCACTAGAACTCTTTAAAGATTGATCTTTTGTTTCTCCAGCAACTTGTAAAGCACTTTCGTCTGGATATTTGGCAAAAGATAATTTAACTTTTGCGTTTGTAGTATCTTGTTCAATTATGCTAGCATCAGAACCACTTGCGGAAGCACCAATGGTTGGTGCGCTTAATGATACAAGTTTAACAGAATCTTTTTTAACTAGTCCTGTTGTAATTAGTGATTCAGGTATCTCAACACCTTCAATATTTGTAGAAGCATAAGGCCATGTACCTAAAATATGAGTAACAGAGGTAACTGATGATGGTTTAGTTAAGGTTGTTGGTTTTGTATCACCATATTCATAACATGTATCTAATATGATTTCAGCAATCCTAGCTTGAGGTCTTACATTATAGTAAACATCATCTGATACATATGAAGGTTGACCTAAAACGGCTTTTTCATAACCAATCCAAGTTGCGGTTGTATATTCGCTAGTTGCCGCAAGCATCCAACAGTCTTTATTAGCTCCAGATGGGATACCATATTGTGCACCATCTGAACCCCAGTCAGTAGTACCAGTTTTTGCGTAAACTGTATAATCAGAATTCTTTAAATAACTATATGAGCCACCATATGATTGAACATTAGATTTCATTAATTCGGTTGTTAAATAGGCAGCAGCATCAGAAATAACTTCTTTTGATTCATAAACTGGTGTAATAGGGGATTTACCATTTGTGAACTCAATACGTTTTACAGTATGAGGTTCGTTATATGTTCCATAATTCATTATTGCGGCGTAAGCAGCAGCATGTTGGTAAGGTGTAACCTCACAAGTTGAACCACCAACAGAATATTGAACATTAAAATCATCAAGATTGAAGTTATAGCCAAGTGATTGACAATAATCAACAACATATTCATAGTTCATCTTATCAAGAACACTTTGTAGTGTTTGGAAAGCACAAGTATTGATTGAATCACCTAAAGCAGTTTTTAATGTAACATCGCCGACATATTTACCTGAGAAGTTATATACAAGATTCTTGTGAGAAGAATCCATATACATAGGTTTATCAGTTAATACATGATCTGTTGCCCAACCAAGATTTTCAAAGGCTAAAGCATAATCTAATATTGGTTTAATACTAGAACCTGGTTGTTTATATTGTTCGGTGGCATGATTCAATAATAATTGACCACCACCAGCATAATTTCTACCACCTAATATGCCAACTACTTGGCCTGTTGAATTATCTATACAAACTGAAGCAACTTCCATATAGTCATCAGGATATTTTAAGTAAGATTTCTTTTCTATCAATTCACCATCCTCATCTACTTCAATGGTGTCATCGTTTGTCCAATTGCCGTCTTCATCATAATAAATTTTTTCGGCTTGTATATCATCCATAACTGATTGAATATCTGGATTCATATAAGTATAAATATGCATCGTAGTTGTATATGGATCTAATCCCGTTAAATCAATGACTTCACTAACAACTGCATCAATATATGCTTGATAAGGAATTCCTTCTCCATCTTCGCTAGATTCATATGGATCAGTTAATAAATCTTCAACTCTAACTTGTTTAGCGATTTCATATTCTGTTTTTGTGATATATCCATGGTGATACATTTGATATAAAACTTCACCAACTCTTTCTTGAGCTGCTTCTAGATTATAAAAAGGATTGTAATAGTTAGGGGCATTTATAACACCGGCTAATAACGCTGATTCAACAAGATTTAATTCATTAACATCTTTAGAAAAATAATATTGAGCAGCTTTTTGAATGCCTCTAATATTTCTATCGCCACCAAAATTTAATTTATTTAAATAAGAAGTAAAAATAGATTGTTTACTTTGATAATTTTCTAGTTCTAAGGCTAAAGCAATTTCTTGAGCCTTTCTTTTAACACCACTTACGCCAGTTCTTGATGCTTCTTCACCTGTTTCATCATTTGTGAAATAGGTATTTTTTACAAGTTGCATTGTAAAGGTAGAACCACCTTGGGCAAAGTCCATAGCAATGATATTTTCTATTATTGCTTTTGTGAATCTTGGTAAGTCAAAACCATTATGTTCAAAAAATCTAGAGTCTTCGATAGCGACAAAGGCATCAATAACACAATTTGGTAATTCATCATATTCAATATTTTGTCTAATTACTGTACCTAAATCAGCAACTTCTTCATCATTACAATCATAAATAACAGAAGATTCGCTTTGTTCAAAATCTTTCAGGTCTAATGTTGGTCTATCTTTAATTAGATTGTAGATAACAATTGTACCAATAAGTAAACATATAAAGGCAAATACCGCAACACAAGATACTATAATAGCCCATAGATTCAACTTATTAATTTTTCTTTTTTGTTTTTTTGGTTTGTTCATAATAGACTCCTAAAATTTAAAGACTTGATCCACAACGCTTAAATAATCGCATGGCATAAAATAATTACTACTAATCTTATGACCGTTTTCTTCAATCCAAGAAAGTGGTAATGATTTCCTTACCCCTGAATTATAATAGTTGATAAAATTATCAGCTTTTATTAAGTAGTCTTCATCTAGATTACTCATACGTAATATGATAAAGGCTATAGCCCCATGGTTTAACACATTAGATAAGTGTTTTACCTGATGTGGATGAATAAATGAGAAGGGAAATAATGTTTTTGATAAACATTCCTTTGCTTCAAAGTCGATATATTTTCCTTTATAGATACCATTGTAATCAGTGGTAGAAGGAACTTTGAAGTATGCTTCTGTAATCTTAGCAGCACTACGTTTAGGGTAATCTACTTTAACTATTTGAATAGGTGTAGGTTTTTTATAGATTACCGCAATATTATTGGTGAGATAATATTCATTAGTCTTATTTAAATCATTTTCAAGAGACATACCTCTATTTGAATATGATTGTTTAGGTGAGGTATAAGACTTTTTACTGTTAGGATATTTCATTTTTTCACCGAAAATATTATATAATAATTTGGTATAACAATGCTAGTTTGCTTGTATACACTTAATAATTAGGTTATTATTTAAACGGAGATAGATATGAAAAAGCTAAATGTAAGTCCAGAAGAGATTCTTAATAAAGAATTCAAAGTAGATTTCAAAGGCTATAGCGCAAGTGAAGTTGATGCATTTTTAGATGAAGTTCTTGAGGATTATCAAACAATGGAAGAAAATGTTCAAGAATTATTAGATTTAATCACAAACTTGCAGGAAGAAGTTAAAAAACTTAAGGCTAAAAATGTTGAACTTGAAGGTAGAAAGAAAGCACTTGATTTATCACATACTACCCAATATAGTTCTGTTGATATCTTAAAGAGAATCTCAAGATTAGAAGAACAAGTTTACAACAAATAACATCCAGACAATCGCTAGGAAACTAGAGGAAAGTCCATGCTCGCATGACCTGCGATGGTCATAGTGTTTGTGCTAAGTGAGAAAGTAAGCTTAGGTAGCGAAAGCTAACGGCTGGTGATGTCCTAAAAGGTAACTCATGGACTAACTTATAAAAGTGTCAAAGTGACGATATTTAGGGAAACCTAAAGGTGGAACGTGATAAACCCCACAAGCGAGAAACCCAAATTTTGGTAGGGGAACTTCAAATAGCGAAATGAAGCGATTTTGAGGGCAGTAATGCAGATAAATGATTGTCTAGTACAGAACATGGCTTATTAGATGTTATATGAAAATGACTATATGTCATTTTTTTATTATGTGCTATTATATTTTTATGAATTTACCAAATAAATTAACGATATTTAGAATCGTTCTAGTACCAGTATTAGCCTTAATATGGCTATTTCCTTATGAACAATTTAATATTCAAATTGGTTATTTTATGATTGCGAATGTTTCATTATCATATTTGAATATTATTGTTCTTTTTATATTTGCGCTTGCTAGTTTTACTGATTTTCTTGATGGTAAAATTGCTCGTAAATATAATTTAATAACAACTTTTGGCAAGTTCGCTGATCCGATTGCTGATAAGTTGTTAGTAAATATGATGCTGATGATTTTAGCGTATAAACACGCTATACCAATTGTTCCAGTCATAATAATGATATTAAGAGATATTGTTGTTGATGGCTGTAGAATGATTGCAGCTCAAAAGGGTGTTGTAGTATCTGCGGGTATATTAGGTAAGATGAAAACAGCACTTCAAATGTTTACCATTATTTTTGTTTTATTAAACAATTTACCATTTGAAATATGGTATTTACCAGTTAGTGATATTTTAATGTGGTTTACAAGTTTTATTTCCGCAATCGGTGGTTATTCTTATTTTATGCAAGTAAAACAATATATTTTTGAATCAATGTAGGAATTAAAAATATTTTTAATAATAATGTTATAGTAGGAGGTTATTTATATGGCTAAAAAAGAAGAAATAATCGAAAAAAATGATGATAAAACTGAACAATTATTAAATGAAGCTATAAAACAAATTGAAAAACAATATGGTAAAGGTTCAATTATGAGACTTGGTGAACATGCTAATGTTGATGTTGATTCAATATCTACAGGCTCATTAGCTATTGACTATGCTTTAGGTGTAGGCGGTTTGCCAAGAGGAAGAATTATCGAAATATATGGCCCAGAATCTTCTGGTAAGACTACTCTAGCTTTGCAATGTATTGCAGAATGTCAAAAAGAAGGTGGAAAAGCTGCTTTTATTGATGCAGAACATGCAATAGATCCTCGTTATGCTAAAGCACTTGGTGTTGATGTAGATGAATTAATCCTTTCTCAACCTGATTCTGGTGAACAAGCATTAGAGATTGCTGAAGTATTAATTAAATCAGGTGCAATTGATTTAATTGTCATAGACTCTGTTGCCGCTCTAGTTCCACAAGCTGAATTAGATGGTGAAATGGGTGATTCAAATATTGGTTTACATGCTCGTTTGATGTCTAAGGCAATGAGAAAATTAGCTGGTGCTATGAATTTAAATAATTGTACTACTATCTTTATTAACCAATTAAGAGAAAAAGTTGGTGTAATGTTTGGTAATCCTGAAGTTACAACCGGTGGTAGAGCTTTAAAATTCTATGCTACTATTCGTTTAGAAGTTAGAAAATCTGAAGCAATTAAAGATGGAACAGAAATTATTGGTAATAAAGTTAATGTTAAGATTGCTAAAAATAAAGTTGCTCCACCATTTAAAACATGTCAAGTTGAAATATATTATGGTCAAGGTATATCTCATGTTGCAGAAATTATATCAATGGGTGTTGATATGGGTATTATTGAAAAATCAGGATCATGGTATTCATATAAGGGAGAAAAGATTGGCCAAGGCAGCGATGCTGTAAAGGCTTATTTAAGCGCAAATCCAGAAATTGATAAAGAAATTACTGAACAAATAAAAGCTCAAATGTTTAAAAAAGATGAAACTGAAGTGTAGTCTCATGAAATAAAAAGTAAATTCCACTTTTAAAAGTAATAATAAGAAGTGGAAATATGTCTTACAGTAAAATGATTTATCTTATGAATTCAGTATAAATTCTTCGATAAATCATTTTTATTTTGTAGAATTATGTATTATTGTTACAATTTTAGATAAGTCATAAATTATTGTACGCAAAAAATAAGTCGAATTTAAAAAAATAATTAAAGGATGACTAAATTCCACTTCGTTAGATATAGGTGTAGCC
>CAVDLK010000077.1:0-6191 GCA_963609745.1 Erysipelotrichaceae bacterium
TAACGCCATCAATTAAAGGTGGAAATGAATCATTTAATAAACATATTTCTTTTATATTAGCCATATTTGCTCCTAAAACTTTTTAAATTTATTCTACATTCTAGAAAGGAATCTAAGAATAAATGTAAATCTATTTTGCTGTGTTACATTACATATTTTATAAAATTAATAGTGTTATAATCAAATGTATGAAAAAGACAAAAGTTATAAACATTGTTGGTGGTCCAGGTGCAGGTAAATCTACTATTGCTTCTGGTGTTTTTAATTTATTAAAGATGAACCAATTAGATGCTGAACTTGTTAATGAATATCCAAAACAATTAGTATGGGAAGAAAGAAAGAAAACCTTCGATGATTCTTTATATCTGTTTGCTAAACAAGCCCACATTCAATACTCTATCAATGGTAAAGTAGATTATATGGTAACTGATAGACCATTAATAATGTCTAATATGTATCATAATTTCTGGATGGAAAAGGATTGGACAAAAGATTGGAATGATTCTTTTTATGCCTTAGTAAAAGCTACTTGGGATATGTATGATAATAGAGTTTATTTCATCAATCGAGCATTTCCATATATCGCCAATGGTAGAAATGAAACAGCTGAAGAAGCTTTACAACAGGATAAATTAACTCGTAAATGGTTAGATGATTATGGTATTGATTATATTGTTGTAGATGGTGATCAAAATGCCCATTTCAAGATATTTGAAAATATTGTAATCACTGATAAAGGAAAAGATATCTCGATATTATAAAAAAGCACATTCTGTGCTTTTATTTATTTAATATTTCTTCTATTCTTTCAACCTTATCTAAAGTATCATCAACTTCAAAGGTTAAATCAGGTATTTTTCTCATCTTAACTCTTTTTGCGAGTAATGATTTGATATGCCCTTTAGATCTTCTTAATGCTTCTATACCATCTCTTTTTTTATAATTCTTACCTAGAAATGATACATAAACCTTAGCAGTATTATAATCTGGAGCCACATCAACTGCTGTTACCGTTGGAAAGCCTAATTTAGGATCATTCAAATCAGAAGTAAGAATCATTGAGATTTCTCTCATTAAGATAGAATCAATTTTTTCAATTCTTGCCATTATTCAGTTTTAACCTCTTGATCAACATATCCTTCAACAATATCTAGTTCTTTAATATCATTAAAGTTTTCAATTGTTAGACCACATTCATAACCTTCATTAACTTCTTTAGCATCATTATCGAAACGCTTTAATGAAGCTAATTTGCCAGTATAGATAACAATACCATCTCTAATTAATCTGATATTAGAATCTCTTACAATCTTGCCTTCTGTTACCATACATCCTGCAATTGTGCCAACCTTAGATACTTTGAATGTTTTTCTAACTTCAGCTTGACCAGTAACAACTTCTTCAAATACTGGTGCTAACATACCCTTCATAGCTGCTTCCATTTCTTCTACAGCCTTGTATATTATGTTATGTAATCTAATTTCTACGCCCTCTTCATGAGCTTTCTTTCTAACATTAGCATCAGGTCTAACATTAAAGCCATAGATAACAGCATGTGATACACTCGCTAGAATAACATCTGATTCATTAATGGCACCTGCAGCATGTCTAATAACATTGACTTTAACGCCATCTACATTAATCTTGCTTAAGGAACTTGCTACGGCTTCAGCAGTACCAGTAACATCAGATTTAACAATTACCGGTATCTCTTGAATATCACCAGCATCAATTTGTGACTTTAAGTCATCTAGACTCATTGCACTAGTAGCATTACGTTCTTTTTCAATCTTAGCTTTTGCTCTAGCTTGTGCTACAGCCCTTGCATCTTTATCATTATCAAATACTTTAAAGTTATCACCAGCAACAGGTAAATCATTTAAACCAATAATTTCTACTGGTGTACTTGGTTTTGCTTCCTTAATCTCTTGACCTAAGTCATTAGTCATCTTTCTAATCTTGCCATAACATGAACCAACAACTATTGAATCAGATTGTTTTAAAGTACCATTTTGAACTAATAATGTAGTAACAGGACCTCTACCCTTATCTAGTTTTGCTTCAATTACTGTACCGGTTGCTAGTTTCTTTGGATTAGCCTTTAGGTCTCTTACTTCAGCAACTACCAAAATAGTCTCTAGAATATTTTGAACACCTTCACCAGTTTTAGCACTACATTCACAGAATATGGTGTCACCACCCCATTCTTCAGGCATTAATCCTTTTTCAGCCATAGCATTTTTAACTTTATCAGGATTAGCACCTGCTTTATCCATCTTATTTATGGCAACAATAATAGGAACATTTGCTGCCTTAGCATGGTCAATTGCTTCTATAGTTTGAGGCATAACACCATCATCTGCAGCAACAACAATGATACAAATATCCGTAACACTAGCTCCTCTAGCCCTCATCGCTGTAAAAGCTTCATGACCTGGAGTATCTAAGAATGTTACTAATTGGCCATTTACATTAACTTGATAAGCACCAATATGTTGAGTAATACCACCAAATTCACCATCAACAACACGGGAATTTCTAATATAGTCTAGTAATGTAGTTTTACCATGGTCAACATGTCCCATGATTGTAACAATAGGAGCTCTATTAACTAAATCCTTTGGATCATCTTCCTCAGTATCTAGTAGAGTATCATCTTCTTTCTTTTCTTCTTTTGTTACATCTACATTAAATTCCATACAAACTAATTCAATATTTTCATCATCCAAGACAGAGTTAATAGTTACCATCTTGCCAAGCATGAAGAGAATTTTAATAATTTCACTAGAATTCTTATGTAACTTCTCCGCTAATTCACCAACAGTGATACCATCTTCATAAGTAATAGCCTCTACTTTTATTTCATCTTTTCTTTCAAATGTTCTTTCTTTATTAGGCTTCTTATTTAAATGTTTTTTATAAGTTTGTTTAGCCATGGTAACCCTCCTCCTTCTTAAATTTTACTTAATAATGCTTTTTTAAAACCCTTATCTGTAATACCAATTACTTTAATTACCTTTTTTCCTAGGGCATCAGACATTTCTTGACTTGTGAAACAATCAATAACATCTATCTTATAATAAGTGCTTTTTTTAATATAACGTTCTCTAGATTTATCAGATATATCAGAGGCTAATATGATAAGTTCAACCTTATCAATATTATTTAATACCTCCTCACCCAATAACATCTTCTTAGCCCTATATATTAAGCCAAGCAACTTTAAAGCATCAGCCATTAATTATCCTTTCAATTTCCGCATATACTTCATCAGGAATTTCAATTTCTAATGCTCTAGATAAGGCATTATTCTTCTTAGCAAGTTCTAAGGCATTCATAGATTTAGATATATATGCACCCTTACCATTTAACTTACCAGTCAAATCTACCTTTACTTCTTTTTCCGGTGTTCTTACTATTCTTAATAATTCTTTTTTTGGGAAAGATTCATTAGTAGCTAAACACCTTCTCATTGGAATTTTTTTCATTTTTAATTCTCTTTGTAGTAATCATCATATTCATCGAAATCAATATCATCATCATTGATCCATGAATTTTCCTCTTCCTCAGCTGCTTGAGCTTCGATTTCCTCTAATTCTTCATCAGAATATACAGGCTTGAAGTCATCAGAATACTCTTTCTTTGTTAGATCTTCAGCACGTAATCTTCTATCTTCATCATCCTTCTTCTTACGTTTCTTAAACTCAACCTTTTCTTCTTTCTTAGAAGCATCAGCTAAATCTTCAAATTTAGACTTATATTCTGGTTTTGGTACTAAAGGTTTACGAGCCTCTTTCTTAACAGGTTTAACTTCTTCAACCTTTTCTTCTTCTACTTTTTCTTCTTCAACTACAGGCTTAACTTCTTCAACTTCTTCAGCTAAGTTATCTTCAGCATTTGCCATAGTATCAACAACTTCAACTTCATTTTCATTGATTTCTTCAATGAAACCTTCATCAAAGCCAGTATCACTCTTTTCCATTTCAGCATCAAATTCAGCTTTTCTCTTTGCTGCTTCTTCTTGTAGTTCTAAGAACTTCTTTTGTTCCTTTTCTTTGATGATTCTTTCTTGATCTTCCTTGAATTCTTCTTCTAGTTTTTCAATATCCAAACCAAGTTCACCAATTTCAGATTCAGTCTTGATATCAATCTTTCTATTAACTAACTTAACAGCTAATTTAGCGTTCTTACCACGCTTACCAATAGCAACTGATAATTTATCATCTTCTACTACAACTACTAGTGGTCTATTAGAATATTTAGTATATTTAGCGATATCTTCATCACTCATTTCAGGATTAGTAACCTTATTAGCGTAGAAGCAAGCCTTTACTTCAGCTGGAGCCAAAGCATTCTTAACTAATTCACCAATATCATCGTTCCATTCAAAGACATCAATCTTTTCGCCCTTAACTTCACCGATAACAGCTTGAACTCTTGTACCTCTAGGACCAATACAAGCACCAATGGCATCAATATCATCATTTTTAGAATATACTGCCATCTTAGTTCTTTCACCTGCTTCTCTAGCAATAGCTTTAATTTCAATTAAACCTTGAGCAATCTCAGGAACTTCTTTTTCAAATAATCTTTTTACAAATGTTGCATCAGCTCTACTTAATACAACTTGTGAACCCTTAGAGTTTTTAGAAACTTCTTTGATGATACATTTAACAGTTTGGCCTTCTCTATATACTTCACCAGGAATTTGTTCAGATTTTAATAAGATACCAATAGTATTTTTAATATCAACTAAGACAAATTTATCTTCAACTGTCTTGATAATACCTGATATTAAATCATATGTTTTATCCTTATATTCATCATATACTCTTTGCTTTTCATATTCCTTAATTCTTTGTTTTAACATCTGTTTAGCGACATTAATAGAAGTTCTACCTATTTCATTAAAATTAACTTCTTCTTCAATTTTGTCACCAACCTTAACATCAGGATTTAATTTAACAGCCTCAGAATAAAGAATATCTAATGTTTCATCAAATGTATCTGAATCATCATCAACTACATCTAATTGATGATATACATGTAATTCATTCTTTTCAACTTCAACTCTAACTTGTGCTTCAGGTGCATCAATATGCTTTTGATATGTCTTAATAATTGCTTCTTTTAAAGTCTCTAAGACAAATTCAGGATCAACTTTTCTATCTTCTTCAAAAAGTCTCATTCCATCCACGAAGTTTTTTGATTTTAAACTAATGCCACTCATATTTATTCTCTCCTTTAAAATTTAACGGCATAACGCACTTTTTTAGTTTTACTATAATCAACTGATACATTTATGACTCTAGTCTTATCTTTACATTCCATATGAATAATTCCATCAGTATAGTCTAATAATGTTCCGTTATATTCTTTTTCCTTTGTCTTTACATAAATATAACTACCTACTGCTTTAATTAATTCTTCTTCATTTCTAATAGGTCTTTCAAGCCCTACAGTATGAATATCAAGAATATAATTATCAGGGAATTCATCATCAAACTTATCCATAAATTCTGATATTAAATTTGATACATTTTCTAATTCATCACTACTTAAATCATTATCGATTGTTAACTCTAATGTTTGATCTGACTTATGATATGACAAATCATATAAGTTCAATTCATTCTTGACCATAAAGTCATTAAGCTCATTTTTAATATTTTCTAAGTCCATATCTCTCCAACTCATAAATAAGGAGCGATTACTCGCTCCATCAACACTTAAATAATAAAGGATTTTTATCGAAAATTCAATATGATTTTTTAATACTATACCACATTGTCAAAGTTTATTTTTAATTCTTAATAATAAATTTATCACCTTCACGAGACATACAGATGTTTGTTTTTAAGATAATTTCACTATCACTTATTCTGTCGAATAAGATTTCTTTTACATCTGCGCCAGCATATCCTTGCATTGCTGATGCTTCTAGAACATCACATTCATAAACTCCATCATTATAGGTATAAGTACCTGATATCTCAGCTATGCCGGTATAAACATTTTCTTTAAATACGAATTGACCAAATGAATTAAATTCTATCATTGGCAAATATTCATCATTTACACCATCTATTGCTTCGTGCGTCCATAATTCACCATAGTTGCCATCAACATCAGTGTTATATCTGCCTCTATAATCATAAAAAGTAAAAACATCACCTTTTCTAGAACAAGTT
>CAVDLK010000078.1:0-6091 GCA_963609745.1 Erysipelotrichaceae bacterium
TTAACATTCTAACATCAAAAACAATATCCGCATCATCTGGTAAACCATTCTTAAAACCAAATGATTCAAAAGTAATAGAAAAATTATTATAATCATCATATTTTAAAATCTTATCTAATTTCTCTTTATGCTGTTTTAAAGATAAATTACTAGTATCAATTATCTTAGACTTCTTTTTAAACTTAGCAATCATATCCTTTTCAATATCAATAGCCTCCTCAATAGTAGAAGCACTATTAGATATAACTAAAGGATGAACTCTTCTAGTAAATTTATAACGATTGATAATTGTTTCCTTATTCGCATCTAATAATATTGTTTTAACATTTAAATTTGAATTCTTAAATAATAAAGAAAACTTATCCAATTCTATTAAAGGAATAGTTAAAGCAACCTTTTTATATTTAATTGAATCACTATTTTCAATTAATTCAATCAAATCAGGAAGTAATTCAACTGGATATTGGTCAATACATGTATAACCCATATCTTCTAATATATTAGAAGCTGCTGTCTTACCAGCACCAGATATACCACTAATCAAAACAAGTTCTTTCATTCTTTTATTATATACAACATTTTATGGTGTTTCTAGGGCCTACTTTCCTTACGTACAGAATCAATCTCAGCATTTATTTCTTCTATGCTCATATCAGATAAACCATCTTCCGCAACCTTATCACGAATTGTATTAAATGCAACTATTGCACCAACTCTTGTAATATCAGATTTACCCTCAAAAATTTCAAAAGGAATTCTTCTTTCTCTAACAACAGCTCTGGCAAAGACATTTATGGCAGTAGACATATTCATACCAAATGATTCACATAAATCACTGAACTGTTCTTTTAATTAATCATCCATACGTACACTGAATATTGTTTGACCCATAGCAGTGCCTCTAACTTTTTTTCATTTATAATACAACCCATTAACTAGTGTATAAATTTAAAATTAATCTAAAATCACTGTTTAGATTTGTCTTAAATAACCGCTAATAGAATTGTACCTACTGTAATAAGTAGTACACCTATTGCCGCTTTTCTTGTTAGTCTTTCGTGGAACACAAACCATGAGAAGGCAATTGTTATCAACATACTTAATTTATCAATTGGAACAACCACACTAGCTGGCCCATCTTTTAATGCTCGATAATAACATAACCATGAAGCACCTGTAGCTAGACCTGATAAACAAATAAAATATAATTCTTTCTTTTCTATTGTTTTAATTTGTTTTTGTTTTCCAGCAACAAACACCATAAGCCACGCCATAAGTAACACCACTGTAGTACGAATTGCTGTACCAAGATTAGAATCAATTCCCTCTATACCAATCTTCCCTAATATAGAAGTTAGGCTAGCAAATATTGCCGACAATATCGCATATATAAACCAAGAATTACTTTTTTTATCCGAATCAACCTTTATATCCTTCTTGGTAATCATCAACATAGTTCCAATTCCTATTAACAATATAGAAAGTAATTTCATCCAAGTAATACCTTCATGAAGAAAAATAAGTGCTAAAAGAATAGAAAGTATTGTACTGGATTTATCAATAGGCACAACTTTATTAATGTCACCTTTAGATAAGGCATGGAAATAACAAAGCCATGAAGCACCTGTGGCAAATCCTGATAATATTAGAAATACTAAAGTCTTACCACTTACTTGGCTAATACCCTTGCAAGAGCCAGTAATTAATACCATAAGCCATGAGAACAACAATACTACTATTGTTCTGATTGCGGTTGCTACATCAGAATCTGTTTTTTTAATTCCACATTTTGCTAGAATCGCAGTAATACCCGCAAAAAAGCAAGAACCTAGTGCATAAAACATCCACATACACATTCCTCCTACCATCAACATATATGATTATAGTCTTATTTATTTTTAAAGTAGTTTTAGTATTGCTTCTTCATTTTCTTTTGTGAAATCAGATATTTCGTAGCAACGGATTCGCTGATTTACCATATGTGGAACAACAAAGCCATTTTTTACAAGCATAACTAGTCTATTAATAATTGTTTTATTTGTTACATTAAGTTTTTTACTCAATTCAATAGGAGTGAAATCACCCTTGTAATTTTTAATAATGAACAAAAGTAATTTCTTTTCCTTACCTTTAAGATAAGATAAACTAGTTTCGATTTGCTTTCCATTGGAATTATTCGCTAATTCACATACCTTGTTAGAATAAAGCATTACCATACGTAAGAAATAAGAAATCCATATCTCAGGATGAGGTGGATTATCTCTTCCAGAATAATATAATGCTGGTAAATTCATTTGAATGGAATCATAATACTCTTTAATATCATAAGCAAAATATTCTTCTAAAGAACCTATTCCATTGAATCCATATCCATTTATATCTAATATATAGCCTGAAAGTAATCTTGCGGTTCTACCATTTCCATCTTCAAAAGGATGAATAGTTACTAATTGATAATGAACTACTGCTGCTACTATAAGAGGATGATCATCCGTTTTATTTACATAATCCACCAATTCATCTAATAAATTTGGTATATCACTATATTCTGGTGGAATGTAATCAGGATTTCCACTTTGTGAGTCATATACCGCAAATAAGACCCCAGGAGGCATTGGACCTCGAGGTCCTATTTTTTCTTTTGATGCACCTTTTTCAACATATTTTTGAACATCTAAAATTAACTTCTTAGAAAATTTTTCCTTCTTTATTGCCTTTTCTTCAAGATAATTTAATGCTAAAAAATAATTTCTTACTTCTTGTTCTGGAGCTAAATAATGTTTTCTTTCATCTTTATCAATAATTTCATCTACTTGTTCAAAACTTAAAGGATTACCTTCAATCTTGGTTGAAGCATAAGAACTTTTCTTCTTTGAATTTTTGCGTAATCTACTAGCAGCAGTAGGTGGCAAAGGAGTTTTTGATACTATATATCTATTTTTTTCAATCTCAGTAATATATTTTAAAATCTCATTATTTAAAGAAACCTTAATCATAAAAGCTCCTATTCTTATACCATTATTATATTAAAAAGATACTTTTTATTTCACTATTTTTACACTATTTTTACACTATTTTATTAGTTTTCATCTCTAATTTCATACAAAATATCTCTTAACTCTGCCGCTCTTTCAAAGTTAAGTTCCTTAGCTGCTTGCTTCATCTCTGCTTCAATCGCAATCATCAATTTAGCCTTCTCTTGTTTTGTATGTTTCTTCTTCGAAGTAAACTTTCTAGCATCTTCTTTACTTTCTTTTGAGTGTATTACCTCATTTATACTCTTAACAATAGTCTTAGGAGTAATGTTGTTTTTCTCATTGTAAGCAATCTGAATTGCCCTTCTTCTATTTGTTTCATCTATGGCTATCTTCATTGAATCGGTAATCTTATCCGCATACATGATTACCCTACCATTTACGTTTCTAGCAGCCCTACCAATAGTTTGAATTAAAGATCTAGAAGAACGTAAAAAACCTTCACTATCAGCATCTAGTATTACAACTAAAGATACTTCCGGAATATCTAAACCTTCTCTTAATAAATTAATTCCTACTAAAACATCATACTCGCCTGCTCTTAAATCATGGATTATTTGGCTTCTTTCTAAAGTTTTAGTTTCATGATGTAAATAAGCAACTTTAAAATCAGCCTTCTTTAAATAATCACATAAATCTTCCGCCATTTTTACTGTTAAAGTAGTAAGCAAAGTTCTTTCTTTTCTAGCGATAGTATTCCTTATCTCTTGCATTAAATCATCTATTTGACCACTTGTCTTTCTTACTTCTACTATTGGATCAACTAAACCTGTTGGCCTAATTAATTGTTCAATAGGCTTACCACTTCTTTCTAATTCATAATCACCAGGGGTAGCAGACATATAAATACGTTGGGCATTAATGCCTTCCCATTCTTCAAAAGTCATTGGTCTATTTTCTAAAGCACTAGGTAATCTAAAACCATAATCAACTAATGTTTGTTTTCTAGCATGGTCACCATTGTACATACCTCTAATTTGTGGAAGAGATACATGTGATTCATCAACAACAATTAAAAAATCATCACCAAAATAATCAAATAAGTTATAAGGTCTTTGCCCAGGAACTCTATGGTCTATATGCATAGCATAATTTTCTATTCCAGAACACATCCCCATTTCCCTTAATGATTCAATATCATAACGACATCTTTGTTCAAGACGTTCATATTCTAATGGCTTATTATTATCTTTAAAATACTTTAATCTTTCTTCTAATTCTTTTTCAATATTGTCACAAGCTATATTAATATCATCTTGTTTTCTAGCGTAGCCACTAGCCGGAAAGAAAGAATATACCATATAACCATTTAAGACATTCTTTGTAATAGGATCAATTTCTGTAATTCTTTCTATCTCATCATCAAACATCTCTATACGAACAACAAAGTGATCAGTATGACCAGGCCTTAATTCTATTACATCACCCTTAACAGAAAATGTTCCCCTTAAAGTATCAATATCATTTCTTTGATATTGCATAACCACTAATCTTTTAATTAATTCTTGTCTATCAATGATTTCTCCTACTTTTAAAGTAAAGAACATATCTTTATAATCTTCAGGATTACTGCCCGCATAAATACAAGCAACTGAAGCAACAACGATAACATCTCTTCTTTCTAATAAAGAGTTATATGCTGACATACGAAGCATATCTATTTCATCATTAGTAACGGCATTCTTTTCTATATATGTATCAGTCTTAGGCATATATGCTTCAGGTTGATAAAAATCAAAATTAGAAACAAAATATTCTACAGCATTCTCTGGAAAAAGAGCCTTAAATTCCGAATATAGTTGGGCAGCCAAAGTCTTATTATGGGCAAATATTAAAGTAGGTTTATTAACTCTTTCTATAACATTGGCAATAGTAAAAGTCTTGCCTGTACCAGTAGCACCTAATAATACTTGTTCATGTTTGCCACTATTTAATCCAACAACCAATTCATCAATTGCTTCTGGTTGATCTCCAGTTGGTTTAAATTCACTATGTATCTTAAATAACTTCTCTTCCATATTAATAATAAGTTACCACTTATTCATTACCTTTTCCGCAAAACCTAAAAAATCCTTTACTTCAATTCTTGTACCATCATCTAAAATAACATGTCCAGTAAATTTACCAAATACCTGATGTTGATTAGAACCTAAAACAATAAAATCTGTATTAGCGGCTCTATCTAGAATTGGTATAAAATCCATTTCAAATCTATTATCATCACTATTAAAAGTCCAAGGTGCTAAATAATCATCCTTACCATCTTTAATAGGAATATTAAAAGTAACCTTACTTAATTTATGAGCCTTATTATCATAAAACAACATATTTTCACTTGCTGCACTAGTATCACCAAAACCATAACCAATATTAAAACCAAATAAATGATTATCTATTCTTCCAGAAGCAGAACCCCAATACCAAGTATTCTTATATGTCCAAACACCTCTACCCCAGTCTAAAGTACCATGTGCTGTCTTAGGATCAAATATATATTCTTTATCCATAAATATAACTTTCCCCTTAGCAGGCATACAATTTATCTTTTGATTGTAATAAAAATGAACCTTAGATTCTTTAAAAGGAGTAACAATAACCATTGATTCATTGGTATTATCTTCTAATTCGATATTACCCTTAATAGGCTTACCATCATAGAAATTATCCATATAAAAGTTTAATATTCTTTTATTATCTTGCTTAATAAATTCAATCTTATAATTCTTACCCTCACCCAATACATTTCCTTGAGTAGAAGAACTTGGGAAATTCCTTTTACCATTAGTAAAAAACTTCATTGGTGAGTTAGTATGTTCCCACCTATTCTTAAAATCTAAAAAAGAAATAGAGTCTAATGCCATATAAGAATTATCATCTACAGTTAAAGCAATACCAAAATCATCATTATAAATTAAATAATAATCCCATTCTTTAATACGCATTTTAGGTGCTTTAATTGCCTTACGGGAATAATCTAAAATTAAACTTTTACTATAACCCGCTTCAATTAAATGTCCATTTTCATCAAGTAAAGGATGCCTAGTTTTAATTTCGTG
>CAVDLK010000079.1:0-5966 GCA_963609745.1 Erysipelotrichaceae bacterium
GCTTTTGCATGTTTTATTAAAATATGTCTAAAATATTTATCAACCTTATTTTCAATTAATACTTGTTTTAAATCACTAATTATTTCATTAGCCATTTTAGATTCGATTAAACAATCATCAAAAACAACAATATCATTAGAATATTTTCGATAAAAACCCATTTGATGATCTTTTATAGGTATTTGAACCTTATTACGATAATAATAAGGATTATCATCAGGAATAATATCCATGACATTATAGTTTCTAAACGTATTAATTAAAACATCTTTTTTTAGTTTTAATTGATAACTATATTCAATATGACGATAATCACATCCACCACATTTATAGGCAATAGGACATTCTGATTGTATACGGTGTGGTGATTTTTTAATAAATTCATCTATGATACCAAAAGCATAATTCTTCTTCTCAGCAATTATTTTGACATAAGCCTCTTCATCAGTAATCATTCCCTTAACAAAAATAACCAAATCATCTGCTTTAGCTATTCCTTGCCCATCAACTGACATATCAATACATTTAGCTTTTACTATTTGATTTTTCATATTAAAAACTTCGTGCATTCACGAAGTTATTCTTCACTACTTTCTGATGAATCATCACTAGAACTATCATCTGTATCATCAATTCCTTCTAATTCTTTAGCAATATCAGCATTTTTAGGAACTGCTAGATTATCAATTTGATAAGTTTCTTCTGCGGAATTTTTATGAAGTAATTTATATTGACGATGATTTTCCTCGCCTATTGGACTTGCCTCAATAGTTGTATAAACATTGATTTGTAAATCATACATCTTTGCGCTATCAGTTGCGGTAAAGTAAGTAGAAATTGGTAAGGTACTTGTTACCTTTGTATAAGCATCATTAACAATCTTATCAATATCTTCTTCACTTAAGGTATCAACTGTATCAATAAAGATTTTTAATTGTCCCTCTGATAAAACAACTTCAACTGATTCAACATTAGAAATAGTATTTAAATTACTTTCAATTGTTGTAAGATTCTCACTTGTTATTTCATTTACTAAATCATTATCGAATCTAGAACCATTTCTTGGCGAACCTGTTTGTAAGGCAGAAATGCCCAAGATTCCAACAAATACTAATACAGGTATAGCAATAACAACAATACCAACTATTAAGACAATAGCTGATTTAGATAATTTCTTTTTTTCTTTTTTAACTTTTACTTCACTCATATTAATCATTCTAACAAATTTACAAAAGTTTACCAAACTCTTCTTCAGAAAGTGTATTTACACCCAACTCTCTTGCTTTTGTAAGTTTAGAGCCAGCCTCCTCACCATATATAACATAATCCGTTTTCTTAGAAACAGAAGTTGCAACATTAGCACCTAAGTTTTCTAATAATGCACTTGCTTCATTTCTTGAATACATAGATAGTGTACCAGTTAAGACAACAGTTTTACCATTAAATATTGAATCATTAGATATAGAATTATCAATATAATTAAAATTAACTTTAAATATTCTTAATTGTTCTATCATCTGTTTATTACTTTCTTCATTAAAGAATTCCTTAATATATTCCGCAGTAATTTCACCTATATCTTTAATAGCACTTAAATCTTCTAATGATGCATTCATAATATTATCTAAAGTCTTAAAATTGCTGGCCAATATCTTAGCAGCCTTTTCACCTACTTGTCTAATACCTAAACCATAGACTAATCTTTCTAAAGAATTTGTTTTAGAATTCTCTATTGCTTCTATTAAATTATCATAGGATTTTAAACCAAATTTATCTAAAGATAATATTTCATCTTTTCTATTATGTAAACGATAAATATCTTCAAAAGATTGAATTAAATTATTTTCAATAAATACTTCCGCTTTTCTTTCACCTAAGCCATCAATATTCATAGCATTTCTTTCTGCGAAATGAGCAATTGAATATTGTAAACGAGCCTTACATTCACTATTTATACAATAATGAGCCGCTTCATCTTCATAGCGATAAATTCTACCTCCACATACAGGACATGTATTAGGGAAAACATATTTAATTTGTGAACCATTACGTGAACTAGTATCAACACTAACTACTTCTGGTATGATATCCCCTGCTTTTCTAACGATTACAGTATCACCAATTCTAATATCTTTATCCCTTATAATATCTTCATTATGTAATGTTGCATAAGATACCGTAGTTCCAGCAATTTTAACAGGTGTTAACTTGGCGTTTGGAGTACATTTTCCAGTTCTACCAACAGTAATAAAGATATCTTCTACCTTAGTCTTAACTTCTTCAGCAGGAAATTTATAAGCTATAGCCCACTTAGGAATACGTGAAGTAAATCCTAACTTATTTTGTAGATCATAAGAATTAACCTTAATTACCATACCATCTATTTCATATGGTAAGTCATGTCTTATAGATTTTGTCTCTTCAATATATTCAATTGCTTCTTCAATACTACTTACTAATTTAGTATTTTCATTAACAACAAATCCTAATCTTTTAGCATATTCTAAAGAGCCATAATGGGTAGTGGAATTAACATCATTTGGTATATGATACCAGAATCCATCTAAGCCTCTAGAAGCACAAATCTTGGAATCAAGTTGCCTAATAGAACCTGCTGCGGCATTTCTAGGATTAGCGAATTCTTCTTCCCCTTCAGCCACTCTTTGCCTATTTAATCTATTAAAAGAAGATTTAGGCATATATACCTCACCACGGATATCATATCTTTGTTTATAAGGAATAGTTAAAGGAATAGAAATAATTGTTTTAACGTTATTAGTAACATCTTCGCCTACTACACCATCACCCCTAGTAACAGCTTGCTTTAATTTACCATCTTCATATATCAAAGACATAGCTAAACCATCAATTTTATATTCCACACAATATTCCACATTAGGATAAATATCACTTATCTTTTTTGACCACTGTCTTAATTCATCATAAGAAAATACATCACCTAAACTTAGCATTGGTTTATCATGAGTTACCTTATTAAATTCTGATAAAACTTCTCCACCTACTCTTTGTGTTGGTGAATCAGGATCATACATTTCAGGATACTTTGCTTCTAAATCTTCTAATTCTCTAAATAAGCGATCATATTCAAAATCATCAATTGTAGGCTTATCTAAAGTGTAATATTCATAGGAATATTGTTTTAATAACTTTCTTAATTCTTCTATTCTTTCTTTTTCATTCATGCTTCTATTATAGAACAGCATTTTACTAAAAACATTCTTATGATGTTATAATTATGAATTGTATTTAAGGGGGATGCTATGGCAATCGGAGATAGAAAAGATGGTAAATTAGTAAGAAACATTGATGGTATGCATTTTATATGTCCTATTATTTATCCAAAAAGATGTGACAATGAAGCATTTATCTATGAAAAGATTGATTTAACTAATGTCAATAAGTATTTAAAAAAGAAAAATAAAGAAAATCCAGAATATAAATATAATTTATTCCAAATAATAGTTACTACTATGTCTAAGATACTTTATCTAAGACCTAAAATGAATTATTTTATTCAAAATTCTAATTTATATGAAAGAAATGATAAATCAATATCATTTGTTGTTAAAAAGAAGATGGATGAAAAAAGTGGTGAAGGTTTAGCATTCATTCATTTAAAGGAAAATGACAATATTGATACTATCCATAATGAAATTAAGGACATCGTCTATTCTCAAAGATCTGGTGGAAGTGATGGTTCTAGTGATTCTATGGATATGTTTTTGAAAATGCCTAGATTCATTGGTAAGTTCTTAGTACACATTATCATGTTTTTAGATAGACATGGATGGGTTCCTAAGTTCTTAATTGAATCTGATCCATATTATTCAAGTGTTGTTTTAACTAACCTAGGTTCTATTAAGATGCATGCAGGATATCACCATTTAACCAATTGGGGTACAAATTCTATATTCCTTGCGATTGGTGAAGAAAAGTTAAGAGAATTTTTGGATGAATCAGGAAAAGCAACAATGAAAGATTCTGTTGATATTGGTTTTACAATAGATGAGAGAATTGCGAATGGTTACTATTATTCAAAGACAATAGAACTATTCAAATATATATTAGAGAATCCAGAATTATTGGAAGAACCACTAAATAAGGAGATTACAATATGCCAAGAAAGCAAACAAGTAAAGTCGAAGAAAAAGACAACAACAAAAAAGAAGTAAAGAAATTAAAACCTATTACCGAAAGAATTCCTTGGGCTAAAACTTCATTAGCTTCAGATATTCCTCTAACATTAGAATATTTTGATGGTTCAATGTATGACAAGATTGAAGCTATTGCCAAAAAATATCCTAATTTACCAGCCTTTTATTTTATGGGTAGACCAACTACTTATAAAAGAATGTGTGAACAGATTCAACAATGTGCCAAAGCTTTAAAGGTTATCGGTGTTAGAGAAAATGATTGTGTAACAATTGCTATGCCAAATTGTCCACAAGCAATTTATATGTTCTATGCGGTTAACCTAGTTGGTGGTATTGCCAATATGGTACATCCATTATCTGCTGAAAAAGAAATTGAAAATTATCTTAATATCTCTAATTCAGTTACCGCTGTAACATTAGATCAGTTCTACCATAAGTTTGAAAATATTAGAGAAAACACTAAAGTAGTTAACATCATTATTGCTTCTATTAAAGATGAATTATCACGTTCTATTAAGGCTGGATATATGCTTACTGAAGGATATAAGATTAAACGTATCCCTTCTGATGCACCAGTAATTAGATGGGATCAATTTATGAAACTATCTAGATGTTGTTTCTATAATTATCGTGTTAATCGTATTGGTAAAAATCCAGCTGTAATGCTTTATTCTGGTGGTACTACTGGTACAACTAAGGGCATCGTTTTAACAAACAAGAACTTTAATGCTTTAGCTGAACAAATTATTGCCACTAACCCAATGTTTAAGCCTGGTGATAAGATGTTAGCGGCTATGCCATTATTCCATGGCTTTGGACTTGGTGTATGTGTTCATTCAATGCTTGCCAATGGTGGCACATGTATTTTAATTCCTAGATTCACACCTAAATCATATGCTTCACAAATTACTAAATATAAATGTAATTTCATAGCTGGTGTACCTACCCTATTTGAAGCCTTATTAAGACTTCCTTCAATGGATTCTAAAGACTTATCATTCTTAAAAGGTGTCTTCTCTGGTGGTGATTCATTATCAATTGAACTTAAAAAGAAATTTGATGCCTTCTTAAGACAACATAATGCTATTATCCAAGTTCGTGAAGGATATGGTACAACTGAAACTGTTACTGCGTGTTGCTTAACACCTCCAGCAATGTATAAAGAAGGTTCTATCGGTATTCCTTTCCCTGATACTTTTATTAAGATCGTTGAACCTGATACCGATAATGAAGTTCCATATACTCAAGAAGGAGAAATCTTATTATCTGGCCCTACCGTTATGAAACGTTATTGGGATAATCCAAAAGAGACCGCTTCTACATTACAAAAATCTAAGGTTGATGGTCTAACTTGGGTACATACTGGAGATTTAGGTACCATGGATAAAGATGGATATGTATATTTTAAAGGTAGAGCTAAACGTATGATTATCTCTTCAGGATATAATGTTTATCCATCAGAACTAGAAAATATCTTAGATGCTCATCCATATGTTCAAATGTCATGTGTTATCGGTATCCCAGATCCTTATAAAATTCAAAAAGTTAAGGCATTCGTAACATTAAAACCTGGTATTGAAGCAAGTGAACAAAGTAAACAAGATATTATGGAATATTGTAGAAAACACCTCGCTAAATATAAGATGCCATCTGATATAGAGTTTAAAGATGATATGCCAAAGACCTTAGTTGGTAAGGTAGCTTATCGAAAACTTGAAGAAGAAGAATTAAATAAAATGGCTAACCAAACTTATTAGGGGTTTGGTAAACTTTCTAGGGGTCCAATTTAGG
>CAVDLK010000080.1:0-5871 GCA_963609745.1 Erysipelotrichaceae bacterium
AGACTTAGCAATATCGTAAGGTATTAGCCAAGCAGTAGTGGTTGAAGCAAGAATCCCAATGCTTTAGCTGTGGGAGTGTCAACCCCCTAGGGGCTTAATATTTTATCTATTAAAGATTACAATTTTTAATATGTACAAAGAAGATATTAAAGAATTTTTTGATAAATTAGCCCCTACTTGGGATATAGACATGATTAAGAATGAAGATGTTATAAAAATTATTCTTGATAATGCCTTAGTTTTTAGTGGCAAAGATATACTTGATGTGGCTTGTGGTACTGGTGTTTTAATAGAGGACTATTTAAAAAGAGATATAAATAAAATCACAGCAGTTGACTTATCAAGCGAAATGATTAAGGTTGCTGAGAGTAAGTATAAAAGTGATAAGGTTAAATTTATATGTGACGATATTTTAGATTTTAATGATGATGAAAAATATGATTGTATAGTTGTTTATAATGCTTTTCCACATTTTATAGATGGTGAGGCACTTATTAAGCATTTAAGTACATTATTAAAAGAGGGCGGAACTTTAAGTATTGCCCATGGAATGAGTAGAGATAAGATAAATAAACATCATGAAGGTAGTGCTAATGCAGTTTCTAATGAACTTATGGATGCTGAAGAATTGGCAAAAATAATGAATAAATATTTAATTGTTAAAGATGTTATTAGTAATGATTTAATGTATCAAGTTGTAGGTTGTAGAAACATCTAATAAATAATCAATTTCCCTTTAAATATTGCTTATAAGTTTGTGAAAAAAGCAACAAATTTTGATATATAATCTATATGGTGTGAAATTTAAGGGGGAAGAAAATGGGCAATAAAATAATAGCCTTATGCGGTAAAGGTGGTGTAGGAAAGACATCATTAGCGGCTGTTATGGTTAAAATTTTAAGCGAAACATATGCTGATAAAAAAATATTGGCTATTGATGGTGACCCTTCAATTGGTTTGGCAACCGCACTTGGCGTTAAGGAAAACGGCACAATTAATGATATTAGAGAGAATTTTATTAAGTTAGCTGATCAAAGAAAAGATACTGAGGCAATTGAAATGCTTCATGAAATGAAAGATGAGATTTTTGATAAACTAACTGAAACAGATTCTTTTTCTTTTTTAGCTATTGGTAGACCTGAATCAAGTGGTTGTTATTGTTCGGTAAATGATTATTTAAGAGATTTAATTACAATGGTAGCTGATCATTTTGATTATGTGGTAATTGATGGTGAAGCTGGTATTGAACAGATCAATAGAAGAGTTATGGAAAAGGTCAATAATTTGGTTTTTGTAAGTGATGCTTCTAAAAAAGGACTTGATGTTGTTAAGACGATTGATGTTGTAGCAAGAGAACTTGTAATGTATGAGAATGCTGGTTTAATTATTAATCGTTGTTCTAATTTAAGTCTTGTTGATAAATTGGATCTTGGTAGTTTAAAACTATTGAGTGCAATTGGTGAAGATGAAATAATTCAAGAATATGATATTTTGGGGAAATCAATACTCAATATAAGTAAGGATTCTAATATTTATAAAGGTGCTTATAAAGCACTTAAAGAAATGGGGATAATAGAGTGAAAGATTTAAAACACATGTTTGAACTTGAAAGGCTTTTAGAAGAAAGTGAAAACAAGTATGTAAAGCAATTTCAAGAAGAGGGTAATAAGTGTATAGGCTACACTTGTTTCAATGTTCCAGAGCCTTTACTTAATTTAAAGGGAACTTTTTCAATTAGATTAAGAGCACCTAGAAGTGGTTCTTTGGATATTAGTACTTATTATATGACTAATTTCTTATGTGAATATACTAGGGCTTTACTTGAAAGAGCGATTGAGGGTGGTTATAACTTTCTTGATTGTTTAATTACACCTGATGGTTGTTCAATGATTAATAGATGTGTTGAGAATATGGAACTTTTAAAGACCATGAAAAAGGATGATTTCTTTTATGAATATATGGAAATTCCAATGAAGGCTGATGATAATGGTTTAAATCTATATATTCTTCAATGTAAAAATCATATTCTAAATCCTTTAAAAGAAAAATTTGGTATTGATATAAGTGATGAAGCTTTAATTGAAGCGGTTAAACAACATAATAAAGTATGTGAGTTGATTAATAAGATTGGAGAATATCGTAAATTTGATAATCCATTAATTACTGGTCATGAGTTCCATGTTTTATGTATGGCATCTTATGCATGTCCAAAGGAAGTTATTATTCCAATTTTAGAGGAAACACTTGAAGAGTTAAAGACAAGAAAAGCAGATGATAAGTGTCCTTATAAAGTAAGAGTTGAAGTAGTTGGTAGTGAAATTGATGATTTGGATTTCATTAAGGCTATTGAAGATTGTGGTGCTTATGTTTGTGCTGATAGATTCTGTTATGGTAGTTTTCCCGCAAGAGAGCCAATTGTATTAATAGATGGTGAAGATCCTTTGACTACAATATGTCGCCATTATATGATGACTTGTCAATGTCCTAGAATGATGAACCAAGCAAAGATTCAAGATAGAAAGAAATATGTAGCTGATTTAGCGAAAGAATATAAGGCTGATGGTATCATCTATGAACAAGTTAAGTTCTGTGATCCTTGGGCATATGAAAGAATGGTTGGCACAGTTGATTTAAGAGAAAAATACGGTTATCCCGTTTTGCAAATCGATAGACCATATGCTAATGGCGGAAGTGGCCAGGTTAGAACTAGGGTTCAGGCTTTTGTGGAAAGTATTGAAATAAAGAAACTGGGAGGAAAGAAATAATGGCAAAAGAAGTTGGAAAAGATAGTTTTGGTTCTTTCTATACCGGTGGTAAGGTAAGAAGTAGAAGAGAATGGAGAGGCCTAAAGGATACACTTTATGATTATAGTAGATGGCTATATATCATGGGTCAATTGGCAGGTTTTATTCTTAAGCCAAGAAATATCAAAGCTTTCTTTAGATATAGATGGATGTCAAATTATTTGGCAGTTCCAATGATGGTTGATAGATTTTCACAAGGATTAAGAGGTCCTCAACTTAGAATACTTCATCAAGAGTTCGATATTATCGTCTATGATGTTGCTAAGTTATTAGACTCTTTATTTAGGGGTGATAAAAATATTGGTAAGGATAAAGCTTTCTCTGATAAGGTTGTTTTAGTTGATGAAAATGAAATGACAGCTGTAATGATGGGTTTCCCAACTTTAAAAGGATTAAGTAGAGAGACACCAGCTGTTTATGTTTCAGTCTTATTAAATCAACATGCTGCTGAAAGATATATTGATGTAGCTCAAGAATATGGTTTACCAGGTGATGTTTGTCCAATGCCTGAAGCTGAAGCAGGTGTTTCAATTGCTGATGATTTCCCAGTTCTTGGTGCTTGTGCTGTTCAATGTAATACAACATGTGATGGTTCATTACTTGGTAATGGTGTTATCTCTAGACGTCTTGAACTTGAAGAAGGCGTTCCTTGTTTCCAACTTGCTGCACCTTTAAGACATAAAGAAGACGATGTTCAAGAATATGCTGCTCAAGAAATTAGAAATTGTATCAAGTTTATTGAAGAAAAAACTGGCGAAAAGTGGGATTGGAAGCATTATTTCGAATGCGCAAAGAGAGTCAATATTGCGACTAAAGCACGTTTAGAGTGGCTTGATATAAATAAAACTGATTATCCACAAGTTGTTGGTGGCAATTTAGCTTTATATACAGAAACCAATTATATGGCAGTATGTGGTAAGGTTGATTTATTTAGGAAAGCAGATTTAAAGATTAGTGAAATTGCCAAAGAGGCTTATAAGAATAAGAATATGTTGGCCAAAGAATATCGCCATCGTGCTATTGTTTGGGGTGTTCAATCTCATTTCTATATGGACTTCCTTGTATGGTTATTAAATTGTTGGGGTATTGTTCCTTTGACAGATATGCTTTCAATGATTAATACAGATATGATTGCTGAAGAAGATACTCCTGAAAATAGAGAAAAAGCAATTTACGATATGGCATGGTTAACAGAAAATATGATTATGCGTAATCGTACCCATGGTGGTTATAAAGTATTGCTTGATGATTTGTGGGAGATTTGTGAAGAATTTAGAGCTGATACAGTAATTCTATGGGAACATATGGCTTGTAAAGCCCTTGATGGTATGCATGGTCAATTCGAAGAAAAGGCTAGAGAAAAGGGTATCCATTTGATTTGGGTTAACCATGATTTATTTGATCCACGTATAACTAGTAGACAAGGTATAAGAGATCAAGTTAATAAATATATGCGTACAGTATTAAGAGAAGAACCTATTGATCCTTCTCTAGAAGTTTTAGATGATGAAAGGTCTTGGTGATAATTATGAAATATTTTGGTGGATGTGATTCAGGTAGTACTTATACAAAATGTGTTATTTTGGATGAAGATGGAAAGATTGTTAGTGATGTTACAGTAAGAAGTAAGATTAATACAATCGATTCTTGTAATGATGCTTTAAATATGGCTATTGAAAAGGTTGCTGATTTAAATAGTCCTTCAGATTTAGCTTATCTAGTAGGAACTGGATATGGAAGAAATAAGGTTCCTTTTGCGGACGAGAATATATCAGAAATTTCTTGTCATGCGATGGGTGTTCATGTTGCTGACCCTAGTATAAAAGCAATTATTGATATTGGTGGTCAAGATGTTAAGGGTATTGCTGTAGATGAAGATGGCACAGTATTAAATTTTGCGATGAATGATAAATGTGCAGCTGGTACTGGTCGTTTCTTTGAAGCTATGGCTAGAGCATTTGAAATGAGTCTTGAAGATTTTTCTAAGTTATCTCTAAAGGCTAAAAATATTATTCCAATTACTTCTCAATGTACAGTTTTCGCAGAATCTGAAGTTATATCTTTAGTAGGTGAGGGAAAGGCAACCGAAGAGATTGCTGCTGGTATAGAATTGGCTGTGGCAAAAAGATGCTTTGTAATGGCTAAAAAAGCTGGAGCTACAGATAGAATTACTTTAACTGGTGGTTGTGCTAAAAATGATGGTTTGAAGGTAGCAATCGAACAAGTACTTAATTTAAAAGTTATTGATTTACCAATTGATCCTCAATTAATGGGTGCATTAGGTGCTGCAGAATTCGCTAGAAAGAAAGGTCTTGCATAATATGGCAGTATTCTTACATATTCTAAAAATAATATTGATTGTATTAGTTATATTTTTCGTTTTAACTTTTACTGTTTATTTCTTTAATTTAGATATGAAGCTTACTAGTGCCTTACAAGGACCTATTCAAAAGCTTCAAGAAAAACAAAGAAGGGACCGTCATTTGTAATGGTCCTTTTTGATAATGAAATCAATAAAACTTTATCACTTTTAAATAATTTAGATTTAAAAGAATTAGATGTTGTTGATAATCTTATTGAAGATGTTGGAAATAACAATATGATTTTTAAAAGTGATTGTGCTTATGAATTAGGATATGATAAATCACTTTCTTTTGAATTGCCAACAAGTGATATAGACATAAAAGATAAAATTTATCTATGTGGTAATGATTTAAATGAAATAGATTGTGATACTGATTTTATCAGAATAACCTTATTAAATATCAATGATGATAAATTAAGTGGCAATGATTTATATGAAAGACTTGAACAAATAAAACTTGTTAAATATAGGGTTTCTCCAAAAGGTTATATGCTTAGAACCAGTGTTGGTAATAAGGAAAGAATTAGAGTTTCTAAAGATTTAAAAAAGAATGGTAGTTTTTCTTCAATTGGTAGTGCTTATATAAAGGAATATAAAAAATTAAATTATGTTAATAATGTGTCTATAATATTTATCATTGGAAAATGTGATTTATATGATGAATTATTAAACCTTGCCAATAAGAAAAAAGAAATCAGTGAT
>CAVDLK010000081.1:0-5762 GCA_963609745.1 Erysipelotrichaceae bacterium
CTATTACGCCTTCTTTAATTAATTGTAAAATAGGCAAGATATAAGTTAACATAGGATTATCAGCTGCTAAAGCCTTTACTGTAGTTGTAGCATAAAAGCCATCTACATTTAAAGAGTCTTTATCTAGAGATGCTACTTCTCAATTCAACAACTCATTATAAGTAACTGGGTCTTCTTCTTTTAGTTTATCAAAAGCTTTTTTATTAATTTTAACATAGCCGCCAATACCTCATTGAGTAGGTTTTGCAGATATAATAACATCATCTGGATGACCTAATGGTGCTTCATCAAATATTTCTTCAATGATACCTTTTTGTGTTGGATACTTCTCTGCGTAAGTGATATGAACTTCTCCAGTGTTATCATGTAAGAAGTTAAGGGCTGCGTCTGACAAATCTGCTGTAACAACGGTATATTTATTTAATGTTTTTATTAATATGTCAGCAGGATCTTCCTTTTTTAAATTTCTCTTTTTTTCCAAATCTATCTTCTTTATTTTTTTAAGCCAGGCAGGATCTTTACTAACATGTCCTTCTTCTTTTTCTTTTATACGTATAGCATCTCAACAGATTTTTTCTATAGCTTTTAAATCATCTCAGTATCCTCTTAGACGATCATTTATTATTCCTTTAGGGTCTTTTACTGATCTATACTCACCTCTTATTTTTACTCCATTTTTAACAGCAGTCTTTACTTTCTCTTCTCATGCTACTACTTCACGAAGAAACTCTGATTTTATATCAGAAGCAGTATCAAATCCTTTTAAAAGATCTTCAGCAGTTATATCAGCAGTTGCGTCTAATCAATAGCCAAGCTCTTTATAATCACTTTCATACATATCTAGATCTTCTGTGATAGGTCTAGGTAAATTTATTTTTTTCATTAATTTATGCTCCTCAAAATCAGAAATGGTTTGTTATTATTTCTTTTCCAAGACAAAGATTCTTTTCTCTATGTCTTCTACTTTATCTTCTAACCAATCTACGCGATCATTTGTATCAGTTGCTTTTTCTTTTAGATACTCAATATCTTTTTGAACTTCGCACACACGAACATTTAACTCAGATAATTTTTCATTAGTGCTCTCAGTCATAGTACTGATTGCTTTAACATTGTCTTTAGAATATTTTAACATTGTGAATATCAATGATAGCACTCCTGCTACCATTGATACTACTGCTACTCAAGTAATTGCCATAAATTTTATTTTGCTCCTTCTACTTCTTTATCATCGTCAACCACTTTAGGTTGTAAATTAATTTGATCCTTTACAGTATTTAATATTGCTTCTAGGTGTGATGAATCAATTAATCCAGCTTCTAAATATTTAGCACGATTAGTTTCAAATTCACAATCAGCAGCACATTTAATAAATTCACCAGCTGTCATATTTTTATCATTAAATTCTTTCAACCAGTGATTTAATATTTCTAATTTCTTTTCATCAGTTAAATCAAAAATTTCTTTGTTAGGAGTATTATTAATAAATTTAAATTCAAACACCTCTTCAGATAAATTGTTTGTTACTTTATAATCTAATAGACCAAGAGCTTTTTGAATTTCCTCTGGCTGCTCAACAGACTCTAATAATTTATTGTTCTTTGGTGTTAATGTGAAAGTTACTTTTCTATCCTTAGCCTTATCTGCACTTAAGATACCTTCTAAGATAATAACACCATTGCTATCAACAGAACCATTAACAGTCTTATAAGCGGCTGTCTTATTGTCTGCCTTTAGATACTCACTAATGTCTCTATCAAATGAATCAGTATCTACTTCTAATGACTCATAGCGACTATAATCATAATCTCAAGGTCCATCAGGTGGTTCATAATCATAATCATCAGGATCAGGTCCATCATCAGAATTTTCAATTTCTTCGCCAGCTTCATCAGCAGCTTCGTTTCTATAATATTCTCTTATGTAATCCATAAATGATTTTTGAGCTTGTTCATCATTAATAAGACTTTCTATGTCAGATACTTTTATTTTTTTATCTTTAAAATATTCTCTTGCTCATTCTATGAAAGGATCAGACATATCATCATATATTTCATAATCATAATCACCTACATAATAAGCATCAGCACCGTCATCATAATTATATATATCAACTTCTGGATTTCCTGTAGGTCTTCAACCATGTCCGACAATCGCTTCTAAATCATCATAGTGGATTGTGTCTGAGAAAATTCATCGATCCATAAAATATGTAATATCGGCATCAATATCTAAATTAAGTTCTTTCTTTAGATAGATGTTTGTACTTAGATAATATCCATAAGCAAACTCACTTCAATATTTCTCAGAATAAATAATATCGCCATCAAAATCAGGTATGCCGTTTGGATAACAGTCCTTTAAGAAATCTTTTTCGGCATTAAGTATATCTTGAACATCTACACCAAACTCCTTACTAAGAGCTTCATAAGCAGCAGCTGTTTCTTGACTTAAAGATTCTTTTATTTCTTCTTTATTTTCCTCATCCCCTAAAGCATCTTTGATTTTTGTATCAGCTGCCTTTTTATCTTCTTCTTCAAAAGTCTTTTCTAATCTGGCTTCTAATGAATCTTCAGACACACCTTCTACTAAATCAAATCTGTAGCCTGGCTTTTGAGACCTTTTAACAAAAAATGGTTTATTATTATTTTTAAGCTCTTCTATAGCCTCTGACAATTCTTTTCTATGTTCAAAAGACCTAACATTTCTACTACACTCACACTCAGTGACTGGTTTATGACAAGTTTCACAAACATCAAGTTCTTCATTTGTCTTACCAAGAACCTTTACACATGCATCATAGATACATTGTTCAGCTTCATCTGCAGGTGGGTAAGCATCAAAGTCAAAGTCATCATAGACATCTTGGGCATTAACTTCACCATTTAAAATGTCTTGTGCATAGCCTTTTGCATTATCTAAATATTCCTTTTCCTTAATGTCATTATCAAGGTCTTCATTAAGGTCTTTTGATAAATCATTTAATAAATTTTGTAGTTTGTCTAAAGCACTTTCACAAGTGATTCTTCTAGTGTCTTTTGGATTATTAAATCTTCTTCTATCAAAACTATCTAATGCACCTGCTTGTACCTTTTTTCTAAAGAAAGGTGTTTGAACTTTTTGTTTGATAGACTCTGCGCTGTACTCAGGACTACTTAGTATAGCAAGAACATTTCGAGGGTTTATGTGTAGATCAGCAAAAGCACTATATTTTGTAGCTCTTTCCAAACTATTATTATCATCTAGTTCATCTACATCTTTATATCCAGTAGCTACTTCTAAATCAGAAATAATGTCTTGGGCTATTGCCTCTTGTGGAACGTTGATATTATAAATGTCTAAAACTGCGTCGTGGAAATCATTGGCAATCTTATCTATTAAATTCATGCATGCAACAAACTCATCATCCTCGGCAACAGGCTCAGCATCAACAACTTCTGTAGCATGTTCAGCATCAGCAACTTCTGCAGCAGGTACAGGACTAAGACTATGTTCTAAATCTTCATCTATGTCTTTATATCCACCAAGAATTAAATCTTCATACTCTTCTAGACTACACTCTTCTCAAGTCTTACCACCATCTACAGAACACTCAGTTTGACCATCTTCTCTAGTTCTGACTTTCTTAGCATCATTAGATTGTTCATCTAGTTCGGCTTCTAAGACATCACCAATTTCCTTAAGGTTCTTACAACCATTAGCTTCACCAAAAGCTTGAAGTTCTTTCATTGAGTCACCAAGGCCATATCTTCTAGCTAAGTCAACAACTCTATCTAGTTCTTTTTTAGTAAAGCCACTTTCTTTTAGTTCTTGATTTTCTTTTAAAGCTTTGTTTAATTTATATTCAGCAGAGTCTTCAAATTTGAAATCATAGAATCTATTTCTAAAGTCTTTTTCACAAGCCTTACCTTGACAGTACTTTTCATAGACATCCTCAAGTTCATAAGCATTGTCTAAATCATCTTTTAGTCAGTACTCCTCAGAGCCATATCTTTCAGCTTTATAAGGTCTTAGATTATTGCACTCACAGATTTTTTCAAATAAAGATTTATTTAAATCTTCATCAATTGGAAAATCATCTTCTGCATCGACTTCTGCTTCTTCAGGGTCAGAACCCTCTTCTTCTTGGTCTTCTTCTGAAGCAGATGTGATATTTAAGATTTCAGGCTTTTCAATTGAAGCTACAAAATAACCTTCAGCTACTTCACTACAGTCTTCTATATTACCACTGACGATTTCTTCTGTAGTGTTTATATCAACTAAAGAAATTTTGTCTGTTTCATGATTATTAAAATAACTTAATAACAAATCAGCAGATGTTTCATGTGGTTCATTAGTGACATTAATTACTAAATAACTATCATCTGTGTTGAAACCACCTAACAATTGTTCTGTGTTGGTACTACTGTTAATTTCTTCACCATCAATAAAGATATTATTAAGAGCTTCTTCATCAGCCTCTTCTTCAAAAGTGATTAGATTTAATAAATCATTAATTGTTAATTCTTCTTTAGTTTCAACGTCTTCTGGGTTGACCTCTTCTCTAATACGATTGTTAATAGGTTCTAAGCCTAAAATCTTATCTCATTTATGTGCGTACTCTACAGCATCTGCAGGAGCTTCAAATAAATCATCTTCATGGTAAGCCTTATAGATATCAATAAAAGCTTCTTTTAATTCATTGAAGGAATCATCATCACCAAAGTCTTCTTCACATTGAGACTTAGTTTCGCCATCAGGTCAATAATAAATCCAAGCACCATAATAAGCCTCTTCATCATTCATGTGCACAATTACTTTATTCATCATCCAAGCCTCTTCAGCATTTTTATTTGCTAAAGGTTCTCTATAGAAATACTCACTGACTTCTTCTGTATCCTCTTCAAATGCAGCAGGAACATATTCTTCACCTAAATTACTTTTACTTTCATTAAGTTCTTTAAGTTCTTTTTTAGCTTTTTGTTCTTTTAAAAATTTAAAATATTTCTTTGCTCTTTGGACATTTCTATCTAGTTGCTCTTCATCCTCTGGTTCTTCTTCTGGTTCTTCTTCACCAAATAAAGTTAATCCATCATTATCAAAAGCAGCTTCATCATCTTTAAAGTCATTTGGTAGTTCTGGTTCTTCTTCAGCAGCAGGAGTTTCATCATCATCTTCTTCTTCAGGTTCTAAAATGAAATCCTCATCATCTGAAATTTCTTCATCTTGTTCAGGAACTTCATTATCAACTTTTCCAACTTGACCTATTAATGTGTATCCTTGACCTGAGTCTTTACAGCTAGGACACTCAGATTCGATATTATAAGTTTCAGGATCTTCTTCGTCTTTGACTAAATCCTCTGAGTTAATAAATCTGTTTGCATGACACTTGTTACAATTTAAAATTACTTGACCTATATAATCTTCATTATTTTGGAGATGATCAAGACTGTCTACATTAGCATCAATTACTTCAATTTCAGTTGGTTCTTCATTGATATAATCAATTGCATCAGAAATTTCTTGCTTATCATTTTTTTGCAAGCTGATAGATTTAGATTCTTTTATTGGTTCTTTAATCATGTTTGATACATCAACATTATCTGCATCTCTTAAAGAAATAAAAGCATCTAGAATAGTTTCAATTCTTTCACTCATATTAAATTATCAATCTCCTTTATTTAAATATTTTCTACCTTTTTCTTTTGTAGAGCAGGTTAGGTATAACTGCTTTAATAAAGTTTAATTGAGTTTGAATTTCTTTATTATCTATAATATTTTAG
>CAVDLK010000082.1:0-5683 GCA_963609745.1 Erysipelotrichaceae bacterium
TTCATATATTGATATATTACTTACATCTTTGGCATCTAATATATCAGCATTATCAACTTTATAATCTTTTCTTTTAGAAATAACAAAAGTTTTATTTTCCTTATTTATATATAAGGTATATTTACCTTCTATCTTTTCATCTTCTGTAAAGTTTTTTAATTTATTTAAATTATCATTGCGATAAGCAAAATGTTTAATCATTTCTTTGACACTCATCTTTTCACAGATTTCAGGTGTAAGCCATTGTGATTTAATAGATGCACAATGTCGGCACATAAAACCATCACATAGTTTAATGTTTCCAAATCTAGATAATGGTTTATTACATAGTGAACAGATTTTACTTGTCATTTCTTAATAATATTATAAATATAAATTATTTTAATGAAGCAGAATCTTTCTTTATTAGTTTAAAGTCTAATATAAGAGATGCTACACCAATCAAAAACATAATTAAGAAGATGATTAAAGCATAATAATAAGAACTGGTTAAATCATAAATTGTGCCAAATATTGTTGCGCCAAATGCCGATACAATACTACCAACTGATAAGGTGGCATATGTTTTACCAACGTTTTCTTTGCCAAATAATTCTGAACAAATTCCTTGACACACTACATTGGTAGAGGCGTAACAGCCACCGACACAAAAGGCTAATATTATCAATAAAATATACATTGATGAATCACAAACAAGCATTCCAATTAGGCCAATAAAAATAATTATGACATTGATGAAGGCTGTTTTAATGCCACCAAATTTATCAATTAAAATACCAAAGAATATCTTTAATAAGAGGTTTCCTGCTGAAACAGAACTAACTAAGTATGAGCTTTGGCTAGATGTTAAGCCTAAACTTAAAGAATAGCTAAACATATAATTACAAAAAGAAGTAATCATGCCTACGCCAATATAGAAAACCATTAGTAATAGTAGTTCTTTATTTAAAGGGCTCTTCTCTTTCTTTTGAACAATAACTTTATCTTCTTTATTGCGAATAACAATAACAGAATAAAGCATGACAATAAAGAATATTAAAGCATAACTATAATATGCCTTACGCCATCCATAGTTTTCAATTAAATTAACAGCAATTGGTGAATAAATCATTGAAAAAACACCAGAGAAGGCCAAAGAGATACCGATTGCTGTACCAGCTTTTTCAAACCATTGTGTTAAAAGTGGTACAACCATGGTATTACCAAAGATAGCAGTAGTAACACCTATCACAAAACCATATAGATAAAATAAATATACATTATGAAAATATGGAACTAATAGATAAAAGGCAAGCATTATAGAACCTGATATCGCTAGTACGATTTTAATATTATATTTATCTCTTAATTTAGTAGCGAAGGTTGGTGCTAGAATTGCGGTAACTAGAAAATTTATAGTTATATAAAGGGACAGTGTTCCCTGTCCTATGTTTAGGTCACTTGCCATACTATTTAAATACAGGCCTTGGGTATTAATAAAGCCAAAAGTTACGGCAATTAGTCCACAACATGCAATTAATATTAAATAAGGATAGAAGTTGTTCTTTTTCACAAAAATAGTATACCATGATAAAAAAGAGGTCCTAACATGAATGAATCATTAATGAAGATGTATGAAGCAAAATTAGAAGTATTATCTAAGCGTTTAAAAGAAAAACAATTTGCGGTAAGCATTGTTGATAACAATGAACAATTAATTGATTTAGTTAAAAAGATTATTCCATCTCAATCTAGTGTATCTTTAGGTGGTTCACAAACATTAAAAGATACTGGTTTATTAGATGAGTTATATAAGATGGATATTAATTTAATTGATCGTTATAAGCAAGGAATTAGTAAACAAGAAAGAGATGACCTATTAAGACAAGGTTTATTAAGTGATTATTTTATTACTTCTACTAATGCCATAAGTATGGATGGTGCTTTATATAATATTGATGGTACAGGTAATAGGGTAGCAGCAATGTGCTTTGGGCCTAAAAATGTTTTAGTTGTTTGTGGTTTAAATAAAATAGCTAATGATGAAGTAGATGCCATAAATAGGGTTAGAAATATAGCATCGCCTGCTAATGCTATTAGATTAAATAAGGATACTCCTTGTACAAAATTAGGTTATTGTGTTAACTGCAATAGCCCACAAAAGATATGTTCATCATTTGTGAAGATAGATAACTCACATGTTAAAGATAGAATACATATTATATTTGTAAAAGAAGAGTTGGGATATTAAATTAAACCAAATTCATATAGTAAAAATAAAACAGGCTGTGATACGAAACTAATGCCTGTTTTTATATCAATTTTGTGACATTATTCACTATTTATGGCAACACAATCCCTTTCTTCCAAGTTTAAAATGGCAAAATGTTCCATTATTTCCAAATTTGAAATGGTAAAATATTCCGTTTCTTCCAAATTTAGATTAAATTGTAGTACTTAAAGGCATTATATATACCATCATCATCGATGTGGCTTGTTACATAATTTGCGCTTTGTTTTAGTTTATCAATGCTATTACCCATAGCAATACCAATTCCGCATTCTTCTACCATGGTAATATCATTTTCACCATCACCAATTGCCATGGTTTGCGATATATCAATATTTAACTTTTCAATTAATTCTTTGATTGCTGAAGATTTGCATACACCAAGTGGAACAATATCAACAGCGCCTTGTGTCCATTGGGTTATATCGGCAATTTCCTGTAATTTAATTATTTCGTTATATGTTTCATCATTATCATAAAAGGCTGATGCCATGTATATCTTTTCATTTTTATATTCACCAATTTGTGGTACTAAAGAATTAACAGCATTTTGGCATTTAATGCAAGCATTATCCACAAAGTTTAGATAAAGACCATATTCTGTGGAAATATAGGTTGATATCTTTTTTTCATTAAACATAGATATTACTTTATCTTTTAATTCACCTTCAATTGGATGTTCAATAATTACTTTTCCTTGTTTGTCTACGATTAATTGTCCATTAGTGAAAATACCACCATCAAATTCAATTCCTTTTAAATCAAACCAAATCAATTCACTAGGAGTTCTACCAGTACATAAAAATACTTTTATTCCTTTTGCTTGAACCTTCTTAATTGCTTTTACTGTGGAATCAACAACAGCATTACAATAATGGGAATATAATGTTCCATCAAAATCTATAAATATTGTTTTAATGTCCTTGTGCATGCCTAAATTATAACATCCGCGTTATATAATAAAGGAAATAGTGGGGTGAAAATATGATTAATATCGGTATAATCGGTTCCGGGTTTATTGTCCCTTCATTTATAGAAGCTACAAAGGCTGTGAAGGGTTTTAAGTATCTTGGCATTGCTTCTCCAAACGAGGAACAACTTAAGAATTTAAAGGAAAAATATGATATCAAATATTATTCTTTAAATAATGAAGATGTATATTCCGATCCTAATGTTGATGTAATCTATGTAGCTGTACCTAATGGCTTACATTATGAGGTGGCTATGCAAGCATTAAAACATGGTAAGCATATTATTGTGGAAAAGCCTTTTATGAGTAGTTATAAGCAAGCAAAGGCAGTTATTGATTTAGCGAAGAAAAAGGATTTAATTGTTTTTGAGGCTATTACTTTAAGGCATTTACCAAATTATAAAAAGATTCAAGAACTAATTCCTGAAATTGGTGAGATGAAAATGGTAGATATTAATTTCTCACAATATTCATCTAGATACGATAAGTTTAAAAAGGGAATAACTCTTCCAGCATTTGATCCAAAATTAGCTGGTGGTTGTTTAATGGATTTAGGTGTTTATTCAATTCACTTTGTATTAGGTTTATTTGGTGTTCCTAAGAATGTACACTATTTTGCGAATATTAAAAAGAATATTGATACATCAGGAACAATTGTTATGGATTATGGTTCATTTAAGGCAACAATTGTAACTTGTAAAGATTGTAAGGCACCATTAAATACTTGTGTGCAAGGTGATAGTGCTTATATTAAATCTGATTCAGCTTCTAGTGTTTTGGATAAGATAAAACTAGTTAAAAATGATGGTACTACTAAGGAGTATGATTTAAATAAGAATAAGGGTATTGTTCATTATAATGAATTTAAGGAGTTTAAGAGAATATATATAAATAAGGATATGGAAACTGCTCAATATTGGAATTTAGAAACATTAAAGGTAATGAAAGTTATTGATAAGTGTATTGTTGATGCGGGTTTAAAATTTGAATAGGAGGATAAAAAGATGATAATTCAATCAGAAAGAGTATATATTGCTTCTACTTGGTTAAAGGCACAAGTTGAAATTGAGGATGGAAAGATTACAAATATATATCCATATAATAGTAAGCCTGTAGATAAGGATTATGGAAGATTAAGAGTTGTTCCAGGTTTTTATGATGTTCATACTCATGGTTATTTAGGATATGATACAACAGCAGGTGGTGATGATGGTCTTAGAAGATGGGCTAAGGATTTGCCTCAAGAAGGTGTTTGTGGTTTTTGTCCTACAACTTTAACCCAAGCTCATGATACTTTAAAAAGAGCAGTTACTGATGTAGCAAGAATAAAAAAAGAAAATCCTGAGGGTGCACAAATATTAGGTATTCACTTTGAGGGTCCTTATCTAGATGTTAAATATAAGGGTGCACAACCTGAAGAATATATTGTTAAGGCAACAGTAGAGGAATTTAAAGAATATCAAGAGGCTGCGCAGGGTTTAATAAAGATTATTACTTTAGCACCAGAACATGATGATAATTTTGAGTTAACAAGATATTGTGCTGCTAATGGAGTTAATGTTTCTATTGGCCATACTGATGCTTCATTTGATGTTGCTATGATGGCTATTGCCAATGGTGCTAGAGGTTTTACTCATACTTATAATGGTATGACACCATTCTCACATCGAGAAAATGGTGTAGTTGGCGCATCTTTAAGATGTCATGATATCTATTCTGAAGCAATATGTGATGGTAATCATTCAACATTAACAGCTTTAAATATTTTCTTTAGAGAAAAAGCTGAATTTGCTTTGATGGTATCTGATGCCTTAATGTGTAAGGGTTATCCAGTAGGCTCTAGATTTGATTTTGGTGGTCAAGATGTAGAAATATATCCTGATGGTTCCGCTCATATATGTGAGGGAAGAAAACAACTTGCAGGTTCAACTTTGAGATTTAATGAGGGTTTAAGAATCTTAGTTGAAGAGGCAAATGTTCCATTTGAGATAGCTTTAAATGCTGTAAGTAGAAATCCAATGAAGTATCTAAGATTAGATGATCATAAGGGTTCTATTAGAGCGGGATATGATGCTGATATAGTTGTATTAAATGATGATTATTCAGTTGCCCAAACATATTGTTTAGGTAAGGCTCAATTATAAAAGAACCTTATAGATAAGGCTATTAAGATTATGATGAGTTAAACTCATCATTTTTTTGGTTTTGAATGGATTTTTCTAAATTCTACTAAGATTGATGCAAAGTAGCCTATTAATAATGAAGTAATATGTTTAGGTAAATAGTGTTGTATTAAAAAATAGGGAATACTCATAATAAGCATCCATAGAAGAAAACTTGCTAGTGGCATTATTCACAATGATTATGGGTAATGGCTTTGCTGCATTCGCTGTTATTACAGTTGGTATTGGTATCCCATTCTTAATCGCTAAAGGCGCTAACCC
>CAVDLK010000083.1:0-5682 GCA_963609745.1 Erysipelotrichaceae bacterium
GATATTTTAATTATGATTGTTCCACCAGAGTTTTTTAATAATCTTGTGATAAGAATTTTAATAACTTTTGTAGGATTATTATTTATAATTTTTATTAGTTTATATTTAATGAAAAATAGAAAGAAGACTTATGATTAATATTGTTTTATACGAACCAGAAATACCCCAAAATACCGGTAATATTATGAGAACATGTTCAGTATTTGGAATGAAATTACATTTAATAGAACCTCTAGGATTCTCTTTAGATGAAAAGCATTTAAAAAGATCACACATGGACTATATTGATGAACTAGATTATAAAGTTTATAAGAATTGGGATGAGTTTATTAAAGATAAAAAAGGTCAGTTTGTCTATTTTACAAGATATGGTATGAAACCATTTAATGAATGTGTCTTTGATAAGGATAAGGATATATATCTTGTATTTGGGAAAGAATCAACAGGAATTGATAAGAAAATATTAAAAGCTAATTTAGATGATTGTTATAGAATTCCAATGAGGGAAGATGCTAGAAGTTTAAATCTATCTAATACTGTAGCAATTGGTGCTTATGAATGTTTAAGACAAGTTGGTTTTGGGGATTTAAGTAATTTTGAAGTAATTAAGGGAAAAGATTTTTTATTGAAATGTTAAAAATATGTTTAATGTCTGATAATCATGGTGATGAATACTCATTACGAAAGGTTTTAAGTGATAATCCGGCTTGTGATTATTATATTCATTGTGGAGATTCTTTAATGAGCGAAGATGAGATTCGTCCTTTTATCAGTGTTAAAGGCAATAATGATTTTCAATATGATTTTCCTATGGAAAGAATATTAAATATTGGTGGTCATAAAATATTAGTATTACATGGCCATAGGTTTACATATTCTTATGATTTACTCGTTTCTAAAGCTAAAGAAAATAGCTGTGATACTATTTTTTATGGTCATACTCATATGTTTTGTGATGAAGTATATGATGGCATAAGAATGATTAATCCTGGTTCTACTAATTATAATCGGGATTTTTCACAACCTTGTTATTGCATTGTTACAATTAATGATGATGGTACTATTAATGTAAATAGAATTAATTTAATAGGAGATAAATATGTTTTATAACAATAATATTTTCTTTGCTTCTACAGTAGATAATTATGACAAAGTATATTTGAATCTAGCTATGGCAAATAGACATGGCTTAATCGCTGGGGCAACAGGTACAGGTAAAACAACTACTTTAAAAGTTCTAGCAGAGTCTTTTTCTGAGGCTGGTGTACCTGTTTTTGCTGCTGATATAAAAGGTGATTTAACAGCAACTTGTTTAGCTGGACAAGATAGCGATGATATGAAAGAGAGAATTAATAGATTCTCTTTAAAAGATGCTGGTTTTTCATATAAAGGATTTCCATGCGAATTCTGGGATGTTTTTGGCAAAGTTGGTCATCCTGTTAGGACAACAATATCTTCTCTAGGTCCAATTCTTTTGGCTAATATATTAGATTTAACTGATGCCCAAAATGGTATTTTAAATATTGCTTTTCATTATGCTGATGATAATAAATTACTAATTGATGATATTAAAGATTTAAGAGCATTACTACAATATATTGGCGAAAATAACCAAGAATTAAGTTTAAGATATGGCTATATTACCAAACAATCGGTATCCGCAATAGTTAGAAAACTAGTAGAACTTGAAAATTTAGGTGCTGAACAATTTTTTAATAATCCAGAACTAGATATCAATGATTGGCTTAAAGTTAATCAAAATGGTAAGGGTGTTATTAATTTATTAGAATGTGATGAACTTTTTCAGAAACCTAAATTATATTCAACTTTTATGCTTTGGTTATTAAGTAGTTTATATGAAACATTACCAGAAGTAGGGGATTTAGATAAACCAAAAATTGTTTTCTTTTTTGATGAAGCACACTTGTTATTTAATAATTCATCAAAAACTTTAGTTGAAAAAATTATTCAAACTGTAAGACTAATAAGATCAAAAGGTGTTGGTGTATATTTTATAACACAAGATCCTAGTGACTTGCCAAGTGAAGTATTAGCCCAACTTGGTAATCGTATTCAACATTGTTTACACGCTTATACTCCAAATGAACAAAAGAAATTAAAAGCAACCTGTGATACCTTTAGACAAAATCCTAATTTTGATTTACTAGAAGTAATACAACAATTAGGAAAAGGCGAAGCACTTGTATCATGTTTAGATGAAAATGGTGTTCCTGGAATTGTTCAAAGAGTTTATATCCTTCCTCCGCAATCTAAATTTGGCAAACTTGATGATTCGATATTAAATCAAATGATTAAACAATCATTATTTGATTCTAAATATTCTAGCTTACAAGATAGGGATTCAGCATATGAAAATATTCAAGAAATTAATGAAAATATCAAAGAAGAAAAGATTAAAATAGAGGAAGAAATAAAACAAGAGAAGAAGAAAGAAAAAACTCAAAAGGAAATTGATAAAGCTTTAAAATCAATGGGTAGAACAGCTTTAAATACAATAACTAGAGATATAACAAGGAGTGTTTTAGGGATATGGAAGAAAAGATAAAAAGAATACCAATTATATTAGATACTGATCCTGGTGTAGATGATTTCTTTTGTATATCAATTGCTTTAGCATATAGTGATGTTTTTGATTTAAAAGGAATAACAACCATTGGTGGAAATAACGCTACTGCAATTACTACTAGAAATGCTCTAGCAATATTAAATCTATTTAATCGTAATGAAGTGAGTGTTGCTTATGGTGAAGATAGTTTCTTATTAAGACCTTTTGAAAAAGCGGTTGTTAAATTCCATGGAGAAAATGGTTTAGGAAATGTTGAAATAGAAGATTCTAAATGTAAACAAATAGATATAAAAGCATCGGAATTTATCTATAAAACAGCTTTAGATTTGGGTAAGGAATTAGTATTAGTTACTGTAGGACCACAGACAAATGTTGGTAGATGTCTATTAGATCATCCAGATTTGAAAAATCATATTAAGAAAATTGTTGTTATGGGTGGTGGTATTAATACGGGTAATGCTACTGAATATGCTGAAGCAAATATTCACCATGATGCTTATGCCAGTCAACTTATCTTAGACGCAAATATTCCAGTTGAAATGATTGGTTTAAATGCAACACGTCAGGCACCTTTGACAAGAGATGTATTTGATAAGATGTCTATTAATTTAAATCCTAAAATTAGAAAAATAATGCAAGATTTAATTGATTTCAGAAATGGCGAACCAATGCATGATGCTTTAGCAATTGCCACTATGATTGATAGAAACTGTGTTAATTTTAAAAAGACTAATATTTCTGTAATACAAAATGGTGAAAAGGAAGGTGAAACTGTTTTTGATTTTGATGAAAATGGTTTACATTATATCGCCGAGAGTAGAAATTTAGACAATTATTATCAAGTATTGAAAGGCATGGTTAATAGAATTAAAATTTGACTATAAGCAATAATTGTGCTTAAATAAATGAGTAATAAAAAGTACGTAGAAAGTAGAAGCCAACTTCTCACCTGATATCCTTAGGATTTGGGTATATCGCTACAAAATTTAGTGATATTTCAAGTGGGCTTTGTCTCACTTTTTATTTAATTTAGGGGGGAAACTAATATAACAAGAAAACGTAACAACGATGACCTAGTAAATGATTCTATTAGATTTAGAGAAGTTATGGTTATCGGACCAACTGGAGAGCAGTTGGGAGTAATGCCAAAGGATGAAGCATTACAAAGAGCTTATGATGAAGATTTAGATTTATTATGTGTAGCACCAAATGCACAACCACCAGTATGTAAAATATTGGATTATGGTAAGCACAAATTCGAAGCACAAAAGAAAGCTAAGGAAGCCAAAAAGAATCAAGCAGTTACAGAAATTAAACCTATGCGTTTATCTCCAGTAATTGACAGCAATGACTTCAATACCAAATTAAAACAAGCAACAAAGTGGCTTGATAGTGGATTGAAAGTTAAGATTGATATGCGTTTCCGTGGCAGAATGATGACTAGACAAGAAATTGGTATGGAAGTCATGAATAATTTCATTAATAAACTTTCAGAAATTTCAACCGTTGACAAAACACCAAAACTGGAAGGTAACGTCATGTCTTGTGTATTAACACCTAAGAAGAAATAGGAGGAGCAAATTATGCCAAAAATGAAGACAAAGAAGACTCTTGCGAAAAGAGTTAAGGTTACTGGAAGTGGCAAGATCAAAAAGTATTCAAACTATGTATCCCACTTCGCATCTAATAAGACACACAAACAAAAGAAACATTTACATAAGTCATCTATAATGGATAATACTGATGTAAAGAGAATCAAGGATTTATTACAAGGATAGGAGGAAAATAAAATATGTCACGTGTAAAAGGATCAACTCCTACAAGAAATAGAAGAAAAAAGTTTTTAAAGGCTGCTAGTGGTTATTTTGGATCAAAGCATCTATTATACAGAACTGCGCATGAACAAGTAATGCATTCATGGAGATATTCTTGGGTTGATAGAAGAGACCTAAAGAATAACATGAGAAAATTATGGATTGCTAGAATCAATGCTGCTGCTAGATTAAATGGCACAACTTATTCTAAGTTAATGCATGGTTTAAAAGAAGCTGGTGTTACTGTTAATAGAAAGATGTTATCAGAAATCGCTATCCACAATCCTGAAGATTTCGCTAAGATTTGTGAAACAGCTAAAAATGGTAAGGTAGAAGCACCAAAAGCTAAGAAATCTACTAAAAAAGCTACAAAAGCTGAAGCAGTAGAAGAAACAAAAGCTGAATAAAATAAAAGAGCCTAGTGCTCTTTATGGTCTGTTGGTGAAACGGTTAACACATCGCCCTCTCAAGGCGACATTCATGGGTTCAAATCCCATACAGATCACCAAAAAAACAAAAAAACTAGGAATTATCCTAGTTTTTCTATTGCTTGTTTAACTCTTAATATTGATTCATCTTTACCTAAGATTTGGGCTATTGCTGTTGCACCACCTGCTGCTACAGCTCTACCACTTAATGCAACTTGTAAAGGATACATAATAGTAATATTTTTAATTCCTAATTCTTGTGCCTTACTAGCTAGTGAATTAAAGATTGTATCATTATTCCATTCACTTATACTTTCAAGAACATTTAGAATTTTAGGTAGTAATTCTTTTGCAAGTTTTGGACTAGTCTTAGCTTTTTTATTATTGAAGATATCTAATTCATAATTATCTACCTTATTTAAGAAGGAAATCATATCTTTAATTTCAGATAGAATATTTACACGATCATGAATTGCATCAGCAATCAATTTATAATCTAATTTATTATCTACCACTTCATAGATATATGGTTTAACAAGTTCATAATATTGATTTATATCCATATTTCTTAGATATACACCATTCATCCATCTTAATTTTTCAATATCGAATATAGCACCAGTAGTTCCAATACGTTTAACATCAAACTCTTTAGCTAATTCTTCTAGTGTAAATATCTCTTTATCAATACTTGGTGACCAACCAAGTAGGGCAATATAGTTTAATATTGCTTCTGGTAGATATCCTTTAGCAACTAAATCTTGGAAAGATGCATCACCATTTCTTTTAGAAAGTTTTGAATGTTCATCCTTCATTACAGGAGGGCAGTGGATATATCTAGGTATCTTCCAAC
>CAVDLK010000084.1:0-5537 GCA_963609745.1 Erysipelotrichaceae bacterium
ATACCTTCTTCATTTCTTGTGCATTGTTCAGGTTTGAACTTGTAAGCACCATGTGATGTACCAATAGCGATAGCTAATGAATCACATCCTGTTTCCTTAACAAATCTTTCAACATCTTCTGGTCTTGTATATGATGAATCTTCGGCTGAAACCTTAACATCATCTTCAACACCAGCAAGAGTACCAAGTTCTGCTTCTACTACAACGCCATGAGCATGAGCATATTCAACTACTTGTTTAGTAATAGCAATATTTTCTTCTAATGGTTTGCTTGAAGCATCAATCATTACAGAAGTGAATCCATCATCAATACATGACTTGCATGTTTCAAATGAATCACCATGATCTAAGTGTAAAACAATTGGAAGACCTGTTTCGATAACTGCAGCTTCAACTAATTTAACTAGATATGTTCTATTAGCGTAAGCTCTAGCACCTTTAGATACTTGTAGTATTACAGGGGCATTGCATTCTTTAGCAGCTTCAGTAATACCTTGAATAATTTCCATATTGTTTACATTGAAAGCACCAATAGCGTAACCGCCTTCATATGCTTTCTTAAACATTTCTTTTGATGTTACTAGTGGCATAAATTTTCTCCTTTTTCTACATCTATTATAGTACAAAAAAAGATATATAATTACCTTATGAATTTAATAGAAGAACTCAAACAAAACAATTATTCCTTAGTAGCATCAAATGGTTATTATTCTTATGATAGTGGTATAAAACCAATAATCAATAAAATGAATGAAGATATTCATTACTTTAAAGAATTAGAAATAGCCGATAAGATTGTTGGCAAAGCTTCTTCTATGTTATTAATATTATCTGGTATTAAAAAGATTAATGCCCTTGTTTTATCAAGACAAGCTAAAAATATTTTAGATAAATATAATATTGAATATACCTATGAAGAATTAGTGGAATATATCATCAATAGAAAAAAAGATGGTATGTGTCCTATGGAAGAAACAGTAAAAGATATTGATGATTTAAATGAAGCATTTATTGCTTTAAATAAAAAGATTATAACTATGACAAATTCTAAGCAATTGACATAATTTGTAGATGTAAAATATTGTTGTTTGAATTGAACAAGGTTCTTTTATCAATAGTAAAGAAGGGAAGTATTTATAATATGAAAACTAGATGGTATAAAAATGCAATAGTATATCAAATATATCCATTTTCTTTTATGGATTCTAATAATGATGGTTGGGGTGATATCAATGGTATTATTTCTAAACTAGACTATATAAAAGATTTAGGTGCAACAGCAATATGGTTTTCACCATTATATGATTCTCCAGATTATGACTATGGTTATGATATTAAGGATTATAAGGCAATTGATAAGAAATTTGGTACTATGGCTGATTTTGATAATCTATTAAAAGCATGCCATGATAGAGGCTTAAAAGTAATTATGGATATGGTTATAAACCATACTTCTATTGAACATATTTGGTTTAAGAAGGCTCTTGAAGGTGATGAAAAATATCGTAATTATTACATTATTAGAAAAGGAAGAAAAATAAATAATAAATTATTGCCTCCTACCAATTGGGTATCTTGTTTTACTGGTCCTGCCTGGGAAAGGCTAGAGAATAGTGATGAATATTATTTACATCTATTCGCCAAGGAACAAGCAGACTTAAATTGGGAAAATGAAGAAGTAAGAGATGAGATTGTTGATATTTTAAACTTTTGGTTAGATAAGGGTGTTGATGGTTTTAGATTTGATGTATTCAATTTATTCTCTAAAGTACATCCTTTAAAGGATGATAATAGTCGTAATGTTCAAACGGGTTCACCATTTTTTATTGATGGTCCTAGAATTCATGAATTCTTAAATGAAATAAATACTAGAGCACTATCTTTATATGATTCTTATACAGTAGGTGAATCATATCTTCCTTCAAAGAAAGATTGTTTAAAATATGTTGATGAAGCAAATAATGAATTAGATACCATATTTAATTTTGCGCATTTAAATGCGGATAATATAGGTGGTTTAAAATTCTTTAAGAAACCATTTAATCTAAAACAATTTAAAAGAGGTTTCTTTAATACTCAAAATACTTATTATGGTGTTGGTTGGAATACATTGGTATTAGAGAATCATGATGTACCAAGAAGTGTTTCTCGTTTTGGTATTGATTATAAGAAATATCATTATGAGGCTGCTACCTTTCTAGCAACCATCACTTTCATGGGTTTTGGTATTCCGTTTATATACATGGGAGAAGAAATTGGCATGACAAATGCAAATTTCAATAATATTGATGAGTTACAAGACCCAGTATCACACTTTGTTTATAACTTAATGAGATCTTTCCATATGCCTTCATCTTTAGCCTTTAAATTTATTAAATATGGTGCTAGAGATCATGCAAGAGTTCCTATGCAATGGGATGATAGTATCAATGCTGCATTTAATACAGGACACACACCTTGGCAAAGAATTAATGATAATTATAAGGAAATCAATGTTAAAAAGGATTTAAGTTCTAACAAATCTATATATCATTACTATCAAAAGTTATTAAAGATTAAGAAAGAAAATGAAGTAATTATATATGGTGAAACTAAAGAATATAGTCATAACAATAAAAAGGTTATTGCTTATTCACGAAATTATAATGATTCAAAGGTATTTATCTTTGGCAACTTTTCTAATAAAAAGGTTACTTATACAATTCCTGATGAATTTAAGGATTATGATATTTTAATTAGTAATTATTCAGATACAAATATATCTAATACCTATGAGTTAAGACCATATGAGGCTATAGTATTAAACAAACAATAGTATCACTTCATTAGCAACCTTAAGCATCTACTTAGTGTATAATTGTATACATGAGTTTAATTGAAATTAAAAATGTTTCTTATTCTTATAACGAAACAAATAAAGCTGTAGATGATATTTCGTTTAATATCGAGGAAGCTACTTATACAACTATTATTGGTCATAATGGTTCAGGTAAATCTACTCTAGCAAAATTAATTGCGGGGTTACTGCCTATTAAAGATGGAGAAATAAAAGTAAATAATATTGTTGTTAATGAAGATAATATTAATGAGATAAGAAAACAATTAGGAATTGTATTTCAAAATCCAGATAATCAATTTATTGGTTCAACTGTTAAAGATGATATTGCTTTTGGTTTGGAGAATCGTTTAGTTGATCAAAAGGATATGGATGCAATTATTGAAGAATATGCCAATAAGGTTGGTTTGAATGAATTTTTGAATAGTGAACCACAGAACTTATCTGGTGGTCAAAAGCAACGTGTAGCAATCGCTGGAGTTATGGCGATGCATCCAAGTATTATCATCTTTGATGAAGCTACTAGTATGCTTGATCCTAAGGGTAAAAAAGAAATTAAGAAATTGATGTCTGATTTAGCTGATAGTAAAAAATTTACTATTATATCGATAACTCATGATATTGAAGAGGTATTGAATAGTGATGATTGTATTGTTTTAAATAAGGGAAAATTATATATGCATGATAAACCTGAAAAGGTTTTTGCTAAGGCGGAAGAATTAAGAAAGATTAATTTGGATGTTCCTTTTGTATGTCAGGTTAAACAGTCTTTTAGAAATAGTAAAGTTAAATTAAAGAGTAATGATTTGAAAGGTATGGTGGATGAATTATGGCAATACGTTTCAAAGCACTAAGTTATATCTATGATGAGGGTATGCCTTATGCGAAAAGGGCATTGGATAATATTAATCTAGAGATTAAAGAAGGAGTTATTACTGCTATTATTGGTGAGACTGGTTCTGGTAAATCTACCTTAGTAGAACATTTAAATGCTTTACTTTTACCAAGCGACGGAAAACTAGAAATATTAGATTTTGAATTATATCCAAAATGTAAGAACAAATTCTTGAAATTATTGAGAAAAGATGTTGGTTTAGTATTCCAATTTTCTGAATATCAATTATTTGAAGAAACAGTTTTAAAAGATGTAATGTTTGGTCCTTTAAATTTTGGTTTAGGTGTCCAAAAAGCCCAAGAAAATGCCATTAAGGCTTTGACATTAGTTGGTATTAAACAAGATTTATATAATAACTCACCATTAGAATTATCAGGTGGTCAAAGAAGAAGAGTAGCAATAGCTGGTATTTTGGCATGTGAGCCAAAGGTTATCGTTTTAGATGAACCTACTGCTGGTTTAGACCCACAGGGTAGTAAACAGATGATTGATTTATTTGTAAGTTTAAATAAACAATTAAATAAAACAATTATCATTGTTTCTCATGATAATGAAATGGTTTATAAATATTGTGATGAAACAGTTGTTTTAAATCATGGCAAGATTGCTTACAATGGTCCAACATTAGATTTATTTAATGATTCTAAGAAATTAGAAGAATTAAATATGTTAGAACCACAAATAGTTACTTATAAGAATATGCTTATTGAAAAAGGTTTCAAGATATCTAAACAAGCACGTACTTTAGATATGTTGGCAAAGGAAGTGTTGGCACAAATAAAATGAACAATCTAGTATTTGGTAAATATATTCCTATTGATTCTATAATTCATCGCCTTGATCCACGTGCTAAGATGATATGTCTTTTCTTATTGGTTATTGCGATATTTATTCCTGATAGTTTTTATGCTTTTATACCAATTGCTTTAATTTTATTTATTGCTTTATTATTGGCAAAAGTTGGTATTAAGATGATTATTAAATCATTTAAACCAATGATATTTATGATGCTATTCTTATTGTTGATTAATTGTTTAACTATTAAAACAGGTAATCTATTAATAAGTATTAAGTCTTTTGAAATATATTCTGATGCGATAAGCAATTCTATGTTTGTGGTTGTTAGATTATTATTGATGATTAGTGTCACTACTCTTCTTACTGCTACTACTAAACCTTTAGATTTAACTTTAGCTATTGAATGGTTATTAAAGCCTTTTGAATTAATTAAATTACCAACTCATGAAATTGCTATGATGATTTCAATTGCTTTAAGATTTATTCCAACAATTATCGAAGAAACATTAAGGATTATGAATGCACAAAAATCTAGAGGTGTTGATTTTGAAAATGGTACTATTTCTTCAAAAATATCTGCCTTATTATCTTTGATTGTTCCTTTATTCTCAGTAGCATTTGAAAGAGCCTATGAATTAGCTGATGCTATGGATGCTAGAGGATATATTCCTGGGGCAAAGCGTACAAGGTATCATGTTTTAAAATTTAGATTCCCCGATTTTATAATTATCTTTATTTGTCTTATTTTAGTAGGAACTTCTATTGTTTCTAGGATTTATCTATGAGATATAAGGTAACAATGTCTTATGATGGCAATAATTATGCTGGTTTTCAATCACAAATTAATGCTTTAGCCATCCAAGATGTAATCGAAGAATGTATCTATAAAATATTTAAGGAAAAAATAAGAATTGTCATGTCATCTAGAACTGACGCTGGTGTTCATGCCAAATGTCAAGTTTTTCATTTTGATAGTGATAAGAAAAGAGATTTAAATAAATTAAAATA
>CAVDLK010000085.1:0-5486 GCA_963609745.1 Erysipelotrichaceae bacterium
ATTTTTATATAAAGAAACTACATTTTGTAGATATTCTTCTAATTCTTGATAATTACTTATTGCATATGAAGATCCATCTATTTTAGTTATTATTTCAAATTTTTTCATATATTCCCCCTCTCATATGGTACACAATCAAAATCACCTATCCTAATAGTTTCTATTGGCTTGCTTTCTAAAACTTCTGATTCTACTAATTTTTTGATAAGTGAAAGATGTTCATCCCAACTCATTTTTTTGTATGAATTTTCTATCCACATACAATGAAGATCGCGTATAAATTGCTTCTTGTCTATACGTATTTTTAGCTTATTGTATGCAAGTTCTCTTTGCGGCTTGTTTAATGAATTCCATAAATTTAAAATATCATCTTGTTTTTCAAGCTCCATATGACCATCTATTTTTTGTATTGAATACATGGCTATCGCATATTCACTACCTTCAGCAACACTTCCCAAAACTCCTTCTTGGCTTCCATCAACATAAACAAAATCATCTACTTGAGCATCGCCATGATACCAATATGTTTTACGATTTATAAATTCAACTTTGCGATATCTAGTCATAAATTAATAGTTTTTTATATTTCAATCTTCCCTATTATCTTTTCAAACTTAGGTAATAATCCTATATCTGAATTAGTTACATAATAGTTTTGACACATATCATAGCCTGGTAGTTGATTACCTTCTACTAAGATTGGTCCTTTATCTGATATTGCTACATCCCAACCAACATAACGAATATGTGGTTCTACTAGGGCTGCTTTCTTACATAAATCTAAAGCTTGTTTGAACATAGGTATCTTGAAGTTTAATAATTCAAAGTTATTAGTAGGATGCTTTGTATATGTTGATATGGTTTTATCAGACCAGAATGGATTTGTGATTACTCCATCTTCATTTAATACCGTATAAATACCACCTGAAGAAACATTATCAACTTTCATATCACCTATGCCTAATCTTAATATGGCATACATTACATGTACTTCATTATCTTTTAATACAGTAGTAATTCTAATAGTATTAATTGATTTATCATGTAGTTTATTCATTTCATGATTTTGAACAATATTATCTTCACAGAATAAATCATTATCAATCATAAATTTATGTAGTTCTATAATATTTGTATTTTCATCTATATCAATATTCTTATATATACCCTTACCAGAACAAGAATCCTTAGGCTTACAAAATATACTTTTCTTATTCTTACAAAATTCTATAAATTCATCATCACTACAATGTGCCGCATCAATAAAATCCCTACCAATATATTCTCTAAATCTATCATTAAATAATAATTTATTATCAAATATATCCATATATTCTTTATCATTTAATAATCTAAACAATGCTTGAGAATGCTTAAAAGTAACATAAGTATCTCTTAATTCTTGAGACTTACCAACAAAATGAAATAAATTATATTCTAAGTAACCTATACTATCTTTTAAAATACATTTACTCATATCAAATAAAACATATATAAATGATTTATGACAATATTTAGATACCATTAAAGCATTCTTAAACATTCTCTTAATGCTTGCAAGTTCAAATCTATCAAATATTGTATTAGTAGCCATGCCTATATTATAGGCTATAATAAATGATAATGACTAATAAAAGAATAAGTAGAGATGCACTATTAATCGCCATATATTGTGTTTTAAGTATATTAACACCAATTAAAATAAGTAACTTTAAGTTAACTTTTGAAGCATTCCCAATACTAGTAGCAGCTATAATGTTTGGACCAAAAGATGGCTTAATTGTAGGAACAATTGGATCATTTATATATCAATTATTCTTATCAGGATATGGTATTAGTATTACTACAATATTATGGATATTACCACATAGTATTAGTGGTTTAATTGTAGGATTATATACAAAGAAGAATAATTATAAATTAACATTTAAACAAATATGCTTTATAACAATCATTTCTTCTTTATTAGTAACAACATTAAATTCTATTGCATTATATATTGATTCTCTAATATATGGATATTATGTTAAAGGATTAATAATGGGAAGTATTATAATCAAAGTATTAGTTGGTATTATTAGTTCAATTATTTATAGTTTAATAATGCCAAGATTAATTAATTTTATTAAAGGAGTGTAAGTATGAAAACAGATATAGAGATAGCGCAAGAATGTATTAAGGAAAATATATTAAACATTGCCAAAAAAGTTGATATACCTGATGAATATATTGAATTATATGGTAACTATAAGGCAAAGATTGATTTTAAGTTATTAAAGAAATTAGAAAATAAAAAAGATGGTAAGTTAGTACTTGTAACTGCAATTAATCCAACTCCTGCGGGAGAAGGAAAAACTACTACTACTATTGGTTTAGCTGATGGTTTAAGAAAGATTGGTAAAAAGTCTGTTGTTGCCTTAAGAGAGCCAAGTCTAGGCCCAGTGTTTGGCATTAAGGGTGGCGCAGCAGGAGGCGGCTATGCGCAAGTTGTGCCAATGGAAGATATAAATCTACACTTTACAGGTGATTTCCATGCCATTGGTGCTGCCAATAATCTATTAGCTGCTATGTTAGATAATCATATCCAACAAGGAAATTCTTTAAATATTGATCCTAGAAGAATTGTTTGGAGAAGATGTGTTGATATGAATGATCGTCAATTAAGAAATATTGTTGATGGATTAGGTAATAGAAGTGATGGTACACCTAGACAAGATGGTTTTGATATAACCGTTGCCTCAGAAGTAATGGCAGTATTATGTTTATCATCAGATATTATTGATTTAAAAAATAGATTATCAAAGATAATTGTGGCCTATACCTATGATAATAAACCAGTCACAGCTGGTGATTTAAAAGCCCAAGGTGCTATGACTGCTTTATTAAAAGATGCTTTAAAACCAAACTTAGTTCAAACACTAGAAGGAACACCATGCTTTATCCATGGTGGACCATTCGCTAATATCGCCCATGGTTGTAACTCTGTTAGTGCTACAAAGCTAGCAATGAAACTAGGTGATTATGCTGTTACGGAGGCTGGTTTTGGGGCTGATTTAGGCGCTGAAAAATTCTTAGATATAAAATGTCGTATGGCTAATTTAAAACCTGATGCGGTAGTTGTAGTTGCCACAGTAAGAGCTTTAAAACATCACGGTGGTGTTAAAAAAGAAGATTTAAATATTGAGAATTTAGAAGCCCTAGAAAAAGGTTTACCTAATTTATTACAACATGTTTCTAATATAACAAATGTTTATAAACTACCATGTGTTGTGGCAATCAATGCCTTCCCAACTGATACAAAAGCAGAATTAGATTTAGTTGAAAGAAAATGTAAAGAATTAAATGTTAATGTAGCATTATCTGAAGTTTGGGCAAAAGGTGGCGATGGTGGAATTGAACTTGCTAGAGAGGTAGTTGAATTATGTGATAAGGAAAATGATTTCACATTTGCTTATGAAGATAATCTATCAATTAAAGAAAAGATGGATGCTATTGCCACTAAGATATATCATGCCGATGGTGTTGATTTAGTGGGGAATGCTAATAAGCAATTAAAACAATTAGAAGAATTAGGTTTCTCTAATATGCCTATCTGTATGGCAAAGACCCAATATTCTTTCTCTGATGATCAAAATAAATTAGGAGCTCCAAGTAATTTTAGAATCAGTGTTAGAAATCTAAAAGTTGCAGCCGGTGCTGGCTTTATAGTTGCCTTAACTGGTGAAATTATGACTATGCCAGGACTACCAAAGATACCAGCTGCCGAAAATATTGATGTTGATGAAAATGGTGTTATAAAGGGGCTATTCTAATGAAAGATAAAACGATTAAACAGTTTAGCGAATTAGTAGCAGCAAAAGATGGTGCACCAGGTGGAGGTGCTGTTATCGCATCAGTTGGTGCGCTTGCAGCATCTTTAGGACAGATGGTAGCTAACCTTACTATTGGTAAGGCTAAATACGTCATGTATACCGTTGAATTAGAAGATATAAGAAAAGAATTAGAACTAATTAGAACATTGATGCTTGATGGTATTAATAAAGATATAGAAGCATTGAAGCCTTTAACAAATATGTATAGTAGCAATAAAAGCGATCCTAATTATCAAGAGAACATGGAGAATTGTTTAAGAAATGCTGTTATACCACCATTAATGGTCTTAAAATATGCTTGCCGTATTATTGATTTAGATAAAAGACTTGCCACTATTGGCTCTAAAATTGTGGTATCTGATGCTGCAACTAGTGTAATGCTAGCCCATGGTGTTTTATATGGGGCTTATATTAATATCTTAGTTAATACAAATTTAATGCAGGATAAGCAATATGCAAATGATTTAACTAAAGAAGCAGTTGAATTATTAGATGAATATTCTGTTACAGCATTAAATGTATATGATGATATATGTAAAAGGTTAACAAATAATGGCTAATCTATTAAAAGGAAAATGTGTAGCTGAGGCAATAAATGAAGAAAGTATTGCTTTAGTTAACAAATTAAAAAATAAAAATATTATACCTACTCTAGCAACTTTTAGAATTGGTGATAATAGTGCTGATATAGCATATGAATCAAATATTAATTCAAGGGCTAATAAGATTGGTGTAAAAGTAATTAATAATGTTTTTAATAATATTGATATTGATGATTTTATTAAAGAGGTAAATAAAGCAAATTTAGATAATAATATTCATGGCATATTAATATTTAGACCCCTACCTTTTAATGAAGAATTAATTAGAAACTTAATAGTTGCCAATAAGGATGTAGATGGTTTTACTAATGAATCACTTGTTTCCATTTTTACTAATAGTAATAATGGTTTTCCTCCATGTACCGCAGAAGCGGCTATGAAAATATTAGAATATTATAATATTGATTTGGTTGGTAAAAACGTAGTTATAATCGGTAGATCTTTAGTAGTAGGTAAACCTTTATCTTTGCTTCTATTAAACAAAAATGCTACCGTTACAATATGTCATAGCAAGTCTAAGGATATTGCTTCTATTAGTAAAAAAGCGGATATTGTAATATCCGCAATTGGTAAATGTGAAATGTTAAATAAGGATTATTTTTCTAATAAGCAAACTGTTATTGATGTAGGTATAAATTATAGTAATGAAAAGAATAAATTATGTGGTGATGTCTTATTTGAAGAGGTAGAACCAATAGTAGAAAATATCACACCAGTACCAGGAGGTGTTGGTTCTGTTACTAATGCCCTATTAATTAATCATGTTGTTTTAGCTGCAAGTAAAGATATAGATTTGTAATTAAGGTTGATAACATTACAATTACTTCACTTATGGTATTTACCATAGAACATTTTAAATAAAAGCAGATACTAAGGAAGATTGTTAATAAATAATAATTTCTTAGTTTTATATTTAATGAACAATTTATTATTGTAATAATTGTTATTCCTGAAAAGCCAATATAGGCAAATAATAGATGAAGATTACCTTGTAAGTTATATGGTATATGAT
>CAVDLK010000086.1:0-5456 GCA_963609745.1 Erysipelotrichaceae bacterium
CTTGTTATCTTAGCCATCTCTGTCGGGCATCGAAAAGAGATATATAAAAACTAAATATTCTAAATAACTAACATTTTATAAACTCAATCACTCTAATATACGATCTTCGTTAATCAATAGTAGTTCTTTACTTTCTTTTGCAATATCTTAATCTTTATTAGATAAGGAAATTCATCAATTACCAATACCTTCTTTTCTCCAACTTTATAATCCGCAATTATCTGAAATAAATCTAGCCAATCATTAAATATTGCTTTTTGTATTAAAGCATTGTTGCTACCTCGAGCTATAACTCCTGCTAGACGTTTCATACTTTGGCTCTCCATCTCCTCTGTAGCAAGGAAATAAAATGCGGTCTTATTTTTAATAAATTCTTTAATTAATGTTGTTTTGCCTACCCTACGTCGACCATAAACAACTACAAAACTACTATCACGATTATATTCAGCTTCTAATTTAGTTAATTCTTCTTATCTACCAATAAATTTCATACAAAACCTCTTATGATAAATTAATTTATGATAAGTTCGTTTATATTACATCTTTTTTTGATAAATATTAAAATAACACGCATACCTTATGCGTGTTAGTTCTATATCATTCTTATTTATCTAATTAAGCATCTCTGCTATCACTAACTGATGGCCCTTGTTGTTGGTAATAATTATCATAATAATAATACCTTGGATAAAATAAGGAACTACAACTATTGAACAAGAAATTAATAAGAAGAAAAGTTATTATTGTTTTTAATAAACTAAATCTTCTTGGTCTAAATGTATAAGAAAAGCCTCTGTTATTTTCAGCAGCCCTTTTAAATAAATCTTCAAAATCATAATAATAAAAGTTACTTCCATAACTATTAGGATTTGTGTAATTACTATAAGTGTTATTTGTGTTATATTGCGAATATTGTTGATAAGAACTAGGATTCTTTATTTGATCATAAGCAGCATTTATCTCCTTCATCTTTTCTGCTGCTGATGCATCATTAGGATTAGCATCCGGATGATACTTCTTTGCGAGCTTTCTATAAGCGCTTTTTATCTCATCTTCACTAGCATTCTTGTCAACTCCCAATACTACATAAGGATCTTTCAATTACTATGCCTTTCTATCAAATTGATGGCCACATTTACTACAAGTAATGGTAATACTACCCACACCACGGGGAACTCTTAAATGAGTTTTACATTTAGGACAATTATAGAATCTATAAGTCTTTCTTTGTTTAAATCTTGTCTTTAAATAATTTACTTTGTTTACATACCAGTTATTTTCAGCTTGTCTTTTGTAAATATTTTTTGAGAACATTCTAAAATATTCATAGAAAATTATTATCCAAAATAATAGATTGAATATTTGTCTTATATTTGAAGTAATAAATAAACCTGGCAATAATACAATAAATGACAGCCACATCAATGCTTGACCTAATTGGTCAACGCCATACCTACCATACATAAATTTGTATAGTTTATCTTTAATCTTTTTTAACATGACTTAATTATAATAAATATAATTTGAATTTTATGTGAATTAGCAAACTTTAGCACTTTATTATCATTACTTGATAACTTCTAATTCATATTTTCTTTCGCCTAGTCCCATTTTTTCAGCATGTTCCAAGGTTGTTTTCCATTCAATATTAGGATTAGCATTCAAGAAATGATCATCACAGTGAGTATGATTATGTTTAATGTTTTCATCTAAAACACTATTAGGAATAGGTTCAGCTTTTAAACAAGCATCAGCACAAGCTTGATCTAGTGCTACAGGGTCAAAACTTGCGAACATACCGATATCAGGAAGCATTGCCAAATCATTCATAGAATGACAATCACAAACTGGTGATACTTCTTGAACAATTGAGATATGGAATGTTGGTCTATCCTTACATACGGCATAAGCATATTCCGCAATCTTCATATCTAAGACTGCATTAGTATTATAATTTGGATTTTCTATAGCATCATAACCACATGCACCAATACATCTACCGCATCCTTTACATAAATCATAATTTATATGAGCCTTATTATCTTCATAAGTTATGGCATCACTACCACATTCTCTAGAACAGAATCTACAGCCACGACACTTATCTATCTTAACAATAGGTTTGCCATGGTTATGTTGTTCCATCTTACCAGCTCTAGAACCACAACCCATACCAATATTTTTTAAAGCTCCACCAAAGCCAGTCTCTTCATGTCCCTTAAAATGTGATAAGGAAATAAAGACATCAGCATCCATAATACTTTTACCAATCTTAGCTTCTTTGATATATTCACCATCAATCTTTACAATAGTTTCATCTGTACCCCTTAAGCCATCAGCAATAATAACATGACAGCCAGTTGTTGTTTCATTAAAACCATTCATTTGAGCACATGTTAGATGGTCTAAAGCATTCTTACGATAACCAGGATATAAGGTATTACAATCAGTTAAGAATGGTCTACCACCCTTTTGTTTAACAATATCCGCAACCACCTTAGCATAATTAGGTCTTAAGAAAGATAAATTACCATATTCCCCAAAATGCATCTTAATGGCCACAAATTTACCATCAAAATCAATATCATTAATACCAGCAGCTAAACATAATTTCTTTAGCTTATCCATTCGATTATTACCATCACTACACCTAAAATCTGTAAAATATACCTTTGACATAATTCTCCTCCTATTTTTCAATTATCCAAGAATATTTAATATCAATAGATTCATTAGGATTTAAAAATAATGAACCCTCTCTATCTTTTAATTCAATTTCTGAATCATTTGGGCAATGATTAAACCATGGCTCTAAACAAACAAAATCACCCTTAGACCATATCGCAAATATCTTAAAACCAACATATTCAATAGAAATAATCCTATCATTACTATATAAACTAGCCCTATTAGCTTTAGGATTATATATTTCATAAGTAGGATATTTTTCAAATAACTCCGAATCAATAATTAATTCCTTCCCACACTCCTCTTCAACATTAAACACCACCTTTGTATCCTTATAATCATGATTACACGCAAAAGCAGGATGCAAACCAAAACCAAATGGCATAATCCTATCATCATTATTCTTAATAGTATAAGTAATGTCTAATCTATTATTTATTAATTTGTATTTAACCAATAATTCAAATTTAAAAGGATATTGTGCTAAAGTACTATCATTATCTTTTAAACTCAATACCAACTCATCATCAGCTTTAGATATTAATTTAAAGACCTCATTTCTTGCAAAACCATGATTAGAAGTTTTATATTTAATACCATCAACCTTTATTGTTTTATCATTATTTGAACCAACTTGAGGAAATAGAATAGGATTTCTACCAGCCCAATAGTTAGGATCACCCTTCCATACATAGTTATATTCCTCATTAACCCTTTTAAAACTATGCACCTCAGCAGCCTTTTCACTTATTTCAACTATAAAATCATTATTCTTAATTTCAAACATAATTTCTATTCTTATTATATCAATCAATTATATGAATATATTTTTCTTTATACTGGTCTCTAGCCTCTTTTTCTTCATCAGGATAGCCAATATAGACTATATTTAAAGGAATATATTTATCAGATAAATTTAATATTTCCTTAACCTTTTCTACAGCATCAGTTTGGGGATATATGCCACACCATAAAGATCCTAGTCCTAATTCAGTTGCCGCTAATAAAATATTCTCAGTCGCACTACTACAATCTTGAACCCAATATGAATCTATACCAAAAGGCAAAAATCTTGATTTATTACCACAAACAACAATTGCCAATGGTGCAGTTATATTTGTGAATTTACTAGCCTTTCTTAGTTTATTCAATATTTCAGCATTAGTAATTACATAGAACTCCCAAGGTGTTTTATTAACAGCACTTGGACCTGACATTGCAGCATGCATAAGACTATCAATATCTTCTGTTGATACCTTATCTTCCTTATACTTTCTTATACTTCTTCTTTTTTGTAATGCTTGATTTACATCCATAAAGACATCCTCCTATTTTTTATAAATAAACGTTTATAGTTAATTGTATGAAACATTACATGACGAAATTATCACTATCCTGATTGCCTGTATAAGTTATGGAAAAACTATAGAAGAGAAATTAATCTAAATTATAATCATTTAAATGTGCACTATAGAATGCTTTTATACCATTAATCATATATTCTATATCTTTACTACCAGCAGTCTCTAATGGTGAATGCATTGCTAGCTGAGCTAGACCAATATCTACTGCCATAATTGAAGAATGTCTATTTGATAGATTACCTAAAGTAGAACCTCCTCTTACATCAGACCTATTTGTGAAATATTGATTTGGAATATTATTTCTATCTAATAAATCCTTTAATATCGCACAACTTAATCCATCAGTCACATACGATTGATTAGCATTAAATTTAATAACAATACCCTTATTTAATTGAGGTCTATTCTTAGGATCAGCCTTTTCATTATGATTTGGATGTATTGCATGAGCATTATCACAAGATAACATCATAGCTCTTGCTAGTGTCTCATAATAGTCTAAGTTAAGGCAATCAAGAACTCTTCTTAAATTACTTTCAAAGAAATCTGAATCAGCACCCTGTCTAGATAATGACCCTGTTTCTTCATTATCAAAGCAACAATAAACATTTATATTATTATCATTAAAATTATTTATAAAACCTTCTAATGTAGTATAAGCACATTCTAAATTATCTATATGGAAGGAAGATATAAATTCTTTATGTTCTCCCCAATAATAGGCTTTTTGAGTTGGATATAAATATAAATCATAACTCAATACTTCTTTATTTATCTTTGAAGATAAATAAGCAATTAAATCCATTTTCTCTAATCCACAAATTGGTAATAAATCTATCTGTTGATTAAACTTATAACCCTCATTAATCTTAGAATTCATATGAATAGCTAAGGAAGGAATAATACAGAATGGTTCTCTGTGATTATAAGAAATGCTCCTTATTTTACCATCTTCCTTAATAATCAACCTTCCAGCAATCGATAATGGTCTATCAAACCAAGGATAAAATAAAGCACCACCATATACTTCAGTATTTATTTTTAAATACATATCATCATATATCAAATCACCAGGCTTAATTTTAAAAGTAGGACAATCAGTATGTGATGAACATATTTGTAAAGATGGTGAATCTAATTTACTACCAATATTAAAAGCAATAATACTAGAACCATTTCTAGTAATATAATATTTTCCACCCTTATTTATCTCATATTTATTTTTCTCATCTAATTTTTTATAACCATTAGAATCTAACATACCGCTAATAGTATTCACTGCTTCAAAACTTGTTGTACTCTTATCTAAAAATTCTAAAATATCCATAATGCCTCCATAAATATTACAAAATCCCTAACAATGCTTATTCTAACATATAAACAAAATTTAATTTTTGGTGGATT
>CAVDLK010000087.1:0-5412 GCA_963609745.1 Erysipelotrichaceae bacterium
AAGATATATACTTGGTAGAAAAATGAGTTAAGTTTTTTGGATGATTTATATAATAGCAATAAATTTGAATTCTTACTTATGTATGGAAGAAGAATAGGTAAAACAACAATAATAATTCTTAATTTATAACTTGAGCAATATGTTAGAACAAGTCTACAAATTGGCTACCTTTTGTGTTTTATAGAATATGTTATATAATTATCAATGTTGTTTTTAAACAAAGGAGACAAGATTTGAGATTTTTAAAAGTTATATTGATTCCAGCGCTACTAATTGCGTTTACATATTTTATCGGTTTTACCAACATTACTAATTCAGAAGATGAAGTTGAAGCTAAATTTAAACCACTTTCTGAGTTAGGTAGTATATATCTACAAGATGAATTAGAAGTAGAAGAATATGGAAATATCTTCGAAGATGATAGATTAAATATTGCTATTATTGCTAATAATGAATTAGGAACTTATGGTGGTTATAAATATACTTCTTATTATGGTTTAAGAAGTGGTATGGCATGGTGCTGTGTATTTGTATCATGGTGTGGTGATCAATTAGGATTAATTGATGAGGGTGCAATGCCTAGATTCTATAGTGTATCTAATGGTTGTGAACAATTCAGAAATTTAGGTCTATGGATTAGTGGAAATGAAACTCCTGATATTGGTATGGTTATTTTCTTTGATTTAGCGACAACTATAGAAAATGAAAACGGTGAAATAGAATTTGTTGATGGCCATGATTATAGATGTGACCATGTTGGTATAGTTACAAACGTTGATGATTATTATGTTTATACTATCGAAGGAAATTATAACAATGCAGTTTGTGAAGCTAAATATCCAATAGGTAGTATTGATATTATGGGATACGGAACACCGTTGTATAATTAATTTGTGGCCCTGTAGTCCAATGGATAGAATAAACCCCTCCTAAGGGTTAGATACAGGTTCGATTCCTGTCAGGGCCGCCATTAGTTATTATTTGTTTCTTTAACTTCAATATCTCCCATAAAGGAAGATACAATTTGTTTAAATTTATTACTATCAGCTGATACATAATATTGTCTATCAGCTTTTTTATTGCTGTCTACTTCAATATTATTTTTTATATCATTGATAACACATTGTGATGAAGACAATATTTGAATATTAGGATACATATCCTTACATATATCCATAATTAAATCATAGTGGGTACATCCTAATATTAAAGTATCAATATCTAATTTAATAAGTGGATCTACATAGTCTTTAATCATGGAACGCATTTGATAATTGCCAATATCAAAATTACCTTCTTCGATAAATTGAGCTAATAAAGGACAAGCTTTTGAATATACATATGTAGAATTATTATATTTATGTATTGTAATTTCATATTCATTTGATTCAATGCATGCATTAGTAGCAATAACACCAATTTTATTATTTTTAGTAGTATTTAAAGCAACTTTACAGGTTGGTTCAATTACCCCATATATTGGTAAGTTATAGATATTTTTTATAGTACTAGATGCTACAGAATCGGCAGTATTACAAGCAATAACAATTGCTTCTAACTCGAATTTATTTAAAAAAGAAACAGCATTTTTAACGCAGTTTATTATTTCTTCATTTGTTTTATTGCCATATGGCATATTTTTGGTATCACCAAAATAAATAATATTTTGATAAGGTAGGGCTTTAATTAAAGCTTTAACTACTGTTAAACCACCTATACCGGAATCAAATACTCCTATATACTTATCATTCATAATGAATTAACGATACTCTTAAAGTGTCTTCCTCTTTCTTCATAGGATTTATATTGATCAAAACTTGAAGTAGTTGGTGATAATAGTACTGTATCTCCGTTGATGGCAATATTCTTTGCGGTTTGAACAGCTTCGTCTAGTGTAGTAACAACAATAGGATTATCTACTAAATCTCCAGCAATTCTTTTGCCAGCAGCGCCATAACCAATTACTTGTTTAACTTTAGACATATATTTTCTCATTTCTGACATATCTAAACCTTTTTCATAGCCACCAACAAGTAATATGATATTGCCTTCAAAGGCTTTTATAGCGGTTATTGAAGCATCAGTATTTGTACCTTTAGAGTCATTATAATATTTAACACCATCAATTTCTCTAACAAATTCAATACGATGTTCAACACCTTTAAAATTAGAAATTGTTTCTATAATATCTTCATTACTAATTCCTAAGGCTTTAGCTGCCATAATAGCAATAATAATATTTTGAATATTATGTTTACCAACAAGTTTAATAACATTTAATGGTAAAACTCTTTCCTTATTAATATAGATATAGCCATCCTTAATATAAGCATATGTATCTGTATTATCTAAAGAGAATGTTTGAATATTACAATGTATAGGATATTTATCAGTGTACTCTTTAATAACAGAATCATCATTATTGAATAGGAAGATATCATCATCCTTCATATTGCGATAAACTTCTGTTTTTGATTTGTAGTAATTTTCTAATGAACCCATTGTTTCTAAATGATCAGGAGTCAAATTTATAATTGTTGCGATTTGTGGTCTAAAGGTATCAATATCAACTAATTGATGATTAGATATTTCAAGTGATATATAATAGCCTTCATTATTCATTAGGTCATGTTCTAAGACTAATTCACATAGTGGTGTGCCAATGTTGCCACCAACTAAGGCTTTATCTTTAAAGGCTTGTTTTAATAGTTCATATACTAAAGTAGTGGTAGTAGTTTTGCCATTTGTACCAGTAATGGCAATATAATGTTGTGGTTTAGATATACTATATGCTAGTTCGATTTCGGTAATAATAGGTATGTTTTTTTCTTGTATTCTTTTAACTATTGGTCCAGTAGGTGATACTCCTGGGTTTTTAATAACCAAGTCATAACCTTCATCAAAGATAGATAAATCTTGGTTTACAATTCTAACATTTAATTCATCAAGGATTTCTTTCTCTTTTGCATTAGGTTGTTTAATTTCTGAAAGGGTAATATTTGCCCCTAATTTAGCTAGTACTTTAATAGCTGCCATACCACTACGGGCAAGGCCGATAACCAATACTTTTTTGTTCTTATATTTATTCATATAGATAATTCTACCATCATTTGACTTTATTATTTGTTTATTATTTAATATACCCTGTGAATGCGACTGTGTCATTATATGATGAAAATGGATTAGTAGAAAAAGTCAATATTGATAATATTGATAATAAACAATGTTTTTCTTATACCGATAATGAATCTAATAATTGTGAGTTTTGTATCTATGACAATGGTTTATGTTTCTTTAAAGAATATGAAGATCATATACTAGAATTGCATCTAAGAAACAAAAATTATGCCAAGATTATTACTAGGGAGGGTATTGTGAAAATTGATGTAAAAGTAGTTGATTTTTTATTAAATGATGATATAGTAGTAATGCGCTACATTATAGATGATAAAGAGCGAAAAATTGAACTTAATTATAGGAGCTAGTTTATGGCAGTAAAATCAATGACGGATGTTGCTTACGATGTATTATCTAGTAAGAAACGTTCTATCCTATTCTCTAAATTATGGGAAGAAGTATCAAAAAAATATGGTGCTAGTAATGACCAAGTTTCACAATTTTATTCAGATTTAACTTTAGATCCAAGATTTACTTCTTTAAAAGATAATAAGTGGGATTTAATTGAAAGAAGAAAATTTGCGGAATCTCATGTTGATTTATCAAAGATTGAGTTAGAAGATGATGATTTAGAAATTATTGATGATGGTGGTCAAACTATTAAGGAAGAGGATAAATATTAAGGCTCGAAAGAGTCTTTTTTGTTGGTATAATTGAAGCATGTTATATATAATTTTTGATTTTAATGGAACAGTATTAGATGATACACTAGTTGGTTTAAAAGCTGAAAATGAATGTATTAAAAAATATTTAAAACGACCAATTATGGATTTAGATGAATATCTTCATAAATTTACTTTCCCTGTTAAAGCTTATTATGAAAGGGTAGGCTTTAGATGGGATGAAGGATATACCTATGAAGAAGTTGGCGATTTGTGGTTTGAAAAATATTGTGAATTTAAAGATGAATATAAGGTTTTTGATGGTGTAATTGATATTTTAAAAAGCAATCACATGAAGGGTTATAAAAATATATTGTTGAGTGCTTCTAGTTTAATTGAATTAAAAAAACAATTAGAAGAGTTAAAAATAAGTGAATATTTTGATGATGTTTTAGGATTAGACAATATATATGCTGAATCAAAAATAAAGATTGCTTTGAATTGGATTAAAGATAAAAATCCTGATGATTGTATGTTTATTGGTGATACTTTGCATGATTTAGATACCGCTAAAGCGATGGGTATTAAAAATTGTGTATTGGTTGCTAATGGGCATCAAGCAAAGGATGTTTTACTTCAAGAATATGATAATGTAGTTGACAATATTAAAGAGGTCAAAATATGAGAATAGGTCAATCAAAAGATGTTCATCAACTAGTTGAGGGAAGAAAATTAATTATTGGTGGAGTTGAAATTCCTTATGAGAAGGGACTACTAGGTCACTCTGATGCTGATGTCTTATTACATGCCATTATTGAATCTATAATTGGCGCTATGGGATTAAAAGACATTGGTACTCATTTTCCTGATAATGATTCTAAATATAAGGGCATATCTTCATTAATATTGTTAGATAAAACTTATGAATTGATGAAAGAAAATAAATATGAATTAGTTAATTTAGATTCTACGATTATGATAGAAAAGCCTAAAATGGCTCCTTATATCGATAAGATGAGAGAAAATGTTGCTTCACATTTACATTGCGATATTAGTCAAGTAAATATTAAAGCCACTAGAGGTGAGGGTATGGGCTTTGTTGGAAAAGGTGAAGGTGCCTTAGCGGAATGTGTTTGTCTATTAAAAGAAGTTGATTAGGGTATTAAAAAAGCTGTTAATTCTAACAGCTTTTACTTTGCTTATTCTGCTTTGTTGTCGCAGCCTAATACATCAATAATCTTGTGTTTAACTAAGGCTTTGATGTTAGCTCTAGCAGGTTTTAAATATTCTCTAGGGTCAAACTTCTCTGGATGTTCATTGAAGAATTGACGGATAGAACCAGTCATTGCTAGACGGATATCTGAGTCGATATTAATCTTACATACTGCTAGTTTTGCAGCTTGTCTTAATTGATCTTCAGGAACACCAACTGCATCAGGCATGTTACCACCGTTTTCATTGATAACCTTTACCCATTCTTGAGGAACAGATGAAGCACCATGTAAAACGATTGGGAAGCCTGGAAGTCTCTTAGAAACTTCTTCCAAGATATCGAATCTTAGTGGAGGAGGTACCAAAATACCTTCTTCATTTCTTGTGCATTGTTCAGGTTTGAACTTGTAAGCACCATGTG
>CAVDLK010000088.1:0-5319 GCA_963609745.1 Erysipelotrichaceae bacterium
ATAGTTTTCTAACCATTCAATAGTATTGATATCTAGGTGATTGGTTGGTTCATCTAATAATAATAAATCAGGTTTAGAAAGAAGTAATTTAGCGAAGGCAATCTTGGTTTTTTCTCCACCTGAAAAACTTGCTACAGGGCGGTCAATATCTTCCTTTTTAAAGCCAAAACCAGCCAATACAGTAAACATTTCAGAATTATAGGTATATCCACCTTCTAATTTAAATTCTTCTTGTAACTTAGAATATTGTTCTATTAATTTATTATCATGATTGCTTTCTAGTTCAATAGAAAGTTTTTCTAATTGCTTTTCTTTATCTATTAAATCTTTAAATACTTCTTCGAATTCTTGTTTGATTGTTAACTCGGAGTTGATTAAAGCATTTTGTTTTAAAAAAGAAATAACTGCTTTATTACTGATAAATACTTGGCCAGAGTTTAATTCTTCTTCACCAGTAAGCACCTTTAAAAGAGTGGTTTTACCACTCCCATTTCGACCTACTAAAGCGATTCTTTCATTCTCGTTTACAGTAAAATCAATATTTTCAAATACATCATTGGTACCGTAAAATACGGTACCATTAGAAATTTGAGCTAACATCTTAATAAATTAAATTCTTTGGAGTTCTAGGATATGGCAATACATCTCTAATATTTTCCATACCTGTTAGATACATAATCATTCTTTCAAAGCCAATACCAAATCCAGCATGCTTGCATCCACCATATCTTCTAAGGTCTAGATACCATTCATAACCCTTAATATCCATACCTAATTCGTTCATTCTATTTTCTAATACATCAAGTCTTTCTTCACGTTGAGAACCACCAACTAATTCACCAACATGTGGCACAAGTAAATCACAAGCGGCAACAGTCTTGCCATCATCATTTTGTCTCATATAGAAAGCCTTGATATCTTTTGGATAATCAGTTAAGAATACTGGGCCATTAACTACCTGTTCGCAAATGTAACGTTCGTGTTCAGTCTTTAAATCACAACCCCATTCAACTTTATTTTCAAATTTAACTGGAGCCTTTAATAATAAATCAATAGCTTCTGTATATGGCATTCTTCTAAATTCAGAATTTAAAACAGAATTTAATCTTTCTAATAATGTCTTATCAATCATAGAATTGAAGAAATTCATTTCTTCTGGACAATTATCCATAACATATTTAATACAGAATTTAACACAATCTTCAATTAATTCCATATCATCATCTAAATCCGCAAAAGCAATTTCTGGTTCAATCATCCAGAATTCATTCGCATGTGTTTTAGTATTAGAATTTTCCGCTCTAAATGTAGGACCAAAAGTATATACATCTCTAAATGCCATCGCAAATGCTTCGACATGTAATTGACCAGATACAGTTAAAGATGCATGTTTACCAAAGAAATCTTCATCATATTTATCATCCTTACGACAAGTTACAGTAAAACATTCTCCAGCACCTTCAGCATCATTACCAGTAATTATTGGTGTATGAACATAGACAAATCCCTGTGATTGGAAGAATTCATGAATTGCCATTGCTAGCACAGACCTAACACGGAATACAGCCATAAAAGTATTAGTTCTAGGACGTAAATGTGGTATTTCTCTTAAATATTCAAAACTATGTCTTTTCTTTTGTAAAGGATAAGTATCAGCAGCCTTTCCTTCTATTTCAACTTCAGTTGCTTGAATTTCAAATGGTTGCTTATTTTCAGGTGTTAAGATAAATTTTCCTGTAACCTTAACAGAAGAACCAGTCAATAATTTAACTACTTCATCATGATTATTTAAATTAGGATTATAAACTATTTGGGCATTCTTAAAATATGTTCCATCATTTAATTCAATAAAGCCAATAGAACCATTATCTCTATTTGTTCTAATCCAACCCTCGACTTGAACATATTCAATTTGATCAAGTTCAATTTCTGAACAACCTCTTGTTACCTCATAAAGTTCTCTAATCGTGTAAAAATCTAACATAAATAATCACATATGATACAACGTATCATTTTCCCTTTCCTACCTTTGTATTTATATGTAATGACAAAGGTTTAAACATTACTTTTTTAACTTACATTAAGTAAGTAAAATACATTTATTTTAATGAATTAACTTCAAATACTAATTCTTGAATTGTAGAAACAACATCAACATCACTTTTTATCATATCTTCTGGCAATACAAAGTGTTCTCTAGTAAAGTTTACAATTCCCTTAACACCTAATGAATGTAATCTATCAACAATACTTTGAGCACCACTAGGAATGCACAATATCGCAATCTCACATCCCTTAGGTATCTTTTCTTCCAATTCATCTATATGGTAAACAGGTACATTAACCTTTGGTTCTTTATTTCTTATTTCTGGTTTTAAATCAAAGGCACAAACAATTTCTCCTGCCACATGATTCCAATTATTGTAGTTTAAGATTGCTGTTCCAAGTCTACCTACACCAATTAAAATCAACTTTTCATCATAGTCTTCACCTAATTGTTTGGCAAAGATATTAATTAATTCATCAACATCATAACCATATCCTTGTTTACCTAATTGACCAATCAAAGAAAAATCTCTTCTGATAGTTGTTGATTTAATATCAACTAAACTAGCCAAATCCGAAGACATAACTTTTTTTACCCCATCATCAGAAAGTTTTCTTAATGCTTTAAGATATATAGGATATCTTTTTAATGTTGCTTTTGATATCGTTTTCACAAGTCCCATTATAATATTTTAATTTGTGAAGATTCAAGCAAATTTAACTAATCTTCTATAGACATTGTTGACATACTTGGTGCATCAAAGTCAACAAATTTATCATGCTTTAAATAATGAAGTGCAGCACAAGCAATCATTAAAGCATTGTCAGTGCAATATTTAAGTGGTGGAAGAACTAAATCAACATCTTTAAAGTTTATTTCCATTAATTCACGAAGTCTAGAATTACAAGCAACGCCACCCGCTAATACTACAGACTTACAAGGATACAATTCTAAGGCTTTCTTAGTTTTATTAACTAAAGTAGATAAAGCAACTTCTTGGAAGGCATATGCTAAATCATTTTTATTGATTTCATTGCCTAAAGTAGTTTGCTTTTTAACTAATTGGAATACAGCATTTTTTAAACCTGAAAAAGAGAAATTTAAACCATCTACTTTTGGTGTAGGTAGTTGGTAATTTGGCTTACCTTGTTTTGCGAGTCTATCAATAACTGGACCACCAGGATAAGCTTCATTCATAACTCTAGCAACCTTGTCATATGCTTCACCAATAGCATCATCTAAAGTAGTACCAATTATTTTAAAATGTTCATCATCTTCAATATAAACAAGTTCTGTATGGCCACCTGATACAACTAGAGCCATCATAGGATATTGTAAAGGTTTAATCATTTCATTGATAAAAATATGGCCTTTTAAATGATGAACACCAATAAGTGGCTTGTTGTAAAAGAATGCTAGAGATTTAGCGGCAATTGCGCCAATATGTAAAGAACCAATTAGGCCTGGGCCAATAGTATATGCGATTGCATCAACATCATCAACGCTTATATTTGCTTGTTTTACCGCAGAGTCTACAATTGTTGAAATCTGTTCAACATGCATTCTAGAAGCAATCTCTGGTATTACTCCACCAAATCTAGCGTGAACATCAATTTGGGAAGTTACAACCGAACTTAATACATTTAAATCTTCATCTAGTATTGCACAAGCTGTTTCATCACAAGATGATTCTATTGCTAGTACAATTCTAGGTTTTTTATGTTCTACAATCTTTAACATATCGTAAGCATCCTCACCATCAGTATAATATTTCTTTCTAGTTCTCATTGTTTCAAAACCATTCTTTTTATATAAGTTAATTGCTGCTTCATTGCCACAACGTACTTCTAAATGGGCATATTCACAAGCGCTATCATCAGCTTCTTTAAGTAATCTATCTAACATCTTTTGACCATATCCAAGTCTACGATACTTATTTTTAACCGCAATTCTAACGATATCGCAATTTTCAAACATTAGCCAAAGACTACCATAACTTATAATCTCATCATTTTCTTTTTCCACAAATAAACGACATAATTCTTTATTTTCAATTTCTTTTAGAAAATTATCTTTAGGCCATGGTTCAGGAAATGATTCTTTTTCAATTTCTACTACCGCATCAACATCTTCAGGAACCATTTGTTTAATCATCGATAATAGTTCTCGCTTTCCTTTAGATATTCCGGACAAAGATAAGCAATTTTATCTACCTTTTGCCATGAATCTTTACAAGCTAAGAAAGCTTCAGGAATATTAGGATAATTATCCTCACCACCTAATAAAGATGCATCACCTACAACGTTATAATCCTTTGCATCAATTAAATCTAAAGGTAATACTTGATCTTGCATTACAATAGAACCTTTATTATAAGCACCTACATATGCTCTATTGGCTCTAGCATTCATTACTACCATAGTATTTTCTTTATTAGCGGAATATAAGCATAATGTTGAAATGGTATATAAATCAATATCTAATTCTTGAGCTATAACTTTAGCTATAGTCATAGCGATTCTTGTGCCAGTATAAGAACCAGGACCCTTACTAATGCATATTGCATCAATATTTTTTCTATCTATACCCGCTTCATCAAATACTTTTTTTAATGCCCCAAAAACTTCTTCGGATTGTCTTTTAAAACATTCATATGAGACAGAAGAAACAATTGTCTCATCTTTAATTAAGGCACAAGTTAAATATTTATATGCTGTATCAATACATAATGTCAACATGAAATGCTCCTTACAATATCTATATATTTATCACCATGATTTATAAAATTAATTTCTCTAGTATTATCATCAATATATTTAAAATCAACTTCAATATAATCTTTAGGTAAATAGTTTTGGTAGTATTCAGGCCACTCAACAATTGTTATACCTTCATCTTCATACTCGCTAATACCTAAATCATATTCATTATTTTCTAGTCTATAAGCATCGATATGATATAAAGTTAAGTCACCATTATAAATCTTTAAAATGGTAAATGTAGGAGAATTAATAACTTGTTTAATATTTAATGCTTTGCCAATTCCCTTTGTGAAAGTTGTTTTTCCTCCTGCTAAGTCTCCTTTTAAAGCCACAAAAGTTCCTTTGCTTAATAATTTACCAAATCTTTCTCCTAGTTCAATAGTTTCTTCTTTTGTATATGTTTTCATAACTAAATAATTATATAACAATATAAGCTAAAGACTAAAAAAAGAACTCTTTCGAGTTCTTTTTAACCGGCAACGTGCTTGATTCACCGTTAGGCTATGCTCG
>CAVDLK010000089.1:0-5227 GCA_963609745.1 Erysipelotrichaceae bacterium
ATAGTCTGCTTTAGAAAAACAGAAAGATACTTTACAAAATCTTCCTGTTTTTCTTGGATTTCTAAATAATCAGTCATTTTTTATTTATAAAAAAGTTAGGAATTTTTAAATCTTTTGAAAAATATATAGTGAAGGAGGTATGAAAATGAGATCAATTCAAGTTGAACCTAGTCGATTAGAAGTTACAGCTGCAAATATTGAAAAGGCTAATGAAGATTATGAAAGAATTTATAAGCAGATGTATCAAGAAGTCGATAAAATGTCGTCATCTTGGCAAGGTAAGGACAACACCATCTTTACTTCCCAAATCAAACAATTTGAAGATGATTTAAGACAAATTTCAATCATTATGAAGCAGTATGCAGATTTTTTAAGAAGTAGTGCTAGGGCATATCGAGAAGCTCAAGAAGAAAGATATGCTCAGGCAAGTAAGTTAAGGACACAATGAAAGGAGGATAAGCAATGGATGATACTTTAAAAATTTCCTTAGCGGAAGTTTCTACTACTGCTTCATCTATCAGGGCTGATAATGCCAAACTAGATGATACATTAACTTATGTCAGTAGACTTATGAATGATTTAAATAATATATGGCAATCGGAAGGAGAAGAAACTTTATTAAATCGTTTTAATAATTTTGCGCATAAGTTTGTGAATGAATCAGAGATTATTGAATCCTATGCCCGTTTTCTAGATGATACCGTGGCAAACTACGACTCACTAGAATCAACTATCGTGGCTAATGCCGCAAACTTTAATTAAAAAAATAAGTATCTGCCTTGTATCTATATTAATTATTGTTACTTGCGCTTCATGCAAGGCAGATTCTTCATATAAGATAAAAGATTATCTTTCTTATTTGGCAATTAAATCTGGCATAGGTAATAGTCAAACTATAGAAGATAATTTTAATGATTTATATAATTGGAAGATTGTTGATTATGATGATAAACAATTATTTGATGATGATTTAGATTATAAATATTTATGTAAAACAATTAGTAATTTACTTGATAGTAATGATTCAACTTTAACAGCTTTAAAAAAGATAGATTTAGTTTCCGATAAAGCGGAATTAGATGATAAGGTGGATGAAGTAGAGGCAAAAGAAATTGTTGATAAGGCTGTTAATATAATAAATAACAAGTCTTTTAATAATAATTATGAATATGAATATGTTGATGAATTAAAGGATATTGATGTAGATAATGAAGAAGGTGATTTGGTATATGATCAAAATGATAATAAATATAAAATCGCTTATTATGATGATGAAATAATTAAATATAGGGATGCGGAATTTGAAGAGGTATTTTCTTATTTAGATATATCTGATTCGTTTGAAATTGATTTTAGCGAGTGTGAGGTAATTCCCTATTTTGAGGAATATAGTGATACAAGTTATATAAATAATAAATATAATTTATTGGCAAGCAAGAATCATGTTTTTAATGCTAATGGTTTTAGAGTTTCTTATACCTTAAATAGTGCTGGTATTGATGTTCATGTTTCCAATGATGTTGATAAGAAGAATATCTATGCGGATTTATCAATTAAGAAGGTTAAGCCAACTTTTAAGTGGACTTATGATAAGGGCGATATAAAGAATTGTTATTTTTCGCTAACGATGAATACAACGGAGAAGCTCGGGGTTTCAACTGGCAAATATAATAATTATTATTTGAACTTAAAGGATTTAGATGGTAGTACTTGGAAACAAAAGGTAAGGTCTTTAATTGAAAAAGGTGATGATGTATTAGAAGCTAGTATTCCAATATGTCAAATCAAAACACCGATTCCTAAGATTCCTACTGCTTATATTAATTTAAGCTTATTACTCAAGATATATACTTCTGGTAGATGTGAATTAGTTATCTATAATCAAAGCCAAAGTGGCTTTGAAATTAAAGATGGTCATCCGCGTTTCTTTTTTGAACATAGTGATGATTTAGATACTATCATTAGGGCAACAAGTAAGGCTTTGATGGGTATAAATGTTGGTATAGATGCGGCAACATTTAGATTATGTGATATAGAGTTTGATGGTGGTCTTAAGGCAGAAGTGAAGTCAACCATTCATTTATATGATGAAGAAGGAGATTTAAGTAGCAGTGATTCTGATATTGAATATGCGGTATTAGATGAATTAAGTAAGGAAAATAATGATGTAAAAGTATGTGGTGATGTTTCTTTTTGTTGGGTATTTGATGTTATTGTGAATACTTCGGATTCATTGTTGTATAAGTGGGGATTTTCTAAAACAACACATATATTAGATGATGATAATCAAGTATTTGGGAATTTACATCATATTGAAAATGGCCAATTTGTTAAGAAGTGTACTAGAAAAAGTAAATCAAAAATAAAGATGAATAACTTACAAGTTAATGCCGCTGATAAGATTACTCTTAATTCTTATGCGGAAGTATTATTGGCAAATGAAAAATTTGAAGTAGATGTTAATACCATTCCTGAAGGATATAAAGCTTCAGATATTGTTTATACAAGTGAGGATAATAGTATTGCTAGCGTAAGTGAGAAAGGTATAATAACAGCTCATAGGCCCGGCAGTGTAAAGATAGTTGTCCATACTTTAGATAATGTACATAGTGCTTATATAAATATCTTAGTGAGTACTGGCTAATGTTTATATTAATTAAGGATAATAAAACAATTAAATCATTTATTTTAAATAAAGATATTAGTTATAAGGGTATCAATATTTATCTGAATAATGGTAAGTATTATATTAATTTAGCTAATAATCTTTATTTTAGTGATAATCAAAAACATAAATTATTACAGTTGAAGGAATATGAAATATTATCTAATGACAAGTATTATTCAATAAATATCTATGTTTATGATAATGATTTAGGTTATGATGATTATCAATTATATAAAAATGTTGATTTGTTGATTGCAGCTGATAAAAGAGCTAGTATCAATTGTTTAGATATATATCTAAAGAAATATTATCTACTTATTAAAGATGGTATTATAAATACCAATTTTGATATTTGTCTTAATGGTGGCCAATACAATAATGAACATTTAAATAATAATGATGTCATAGAATATTTAGGATTAAGAATTATTTATTTTGATGATTATTTATATATCAATCAATTTAATGTTGATATTAACTTATCTGCTTATAAAATTAATGAAGAAATAATTAAATATCCTATTTTAAATAATAATATTCATTACTATTTGCCTGAAGATATAAAGGATTTAGAAATAGATGAAATTAATGAATATATTCCTATAAAAAGAAATAATAATGATTTTATTAAGTCAATAATGCCTAACATTGTAATGTGCCTTTCAATGAGTGTTATGGCTTATATAAATTATTTATCTAATCCAAATCAAAATGAATTATCAAAACTATCATATATTATTATGCCTATTAGTATGCTTGCCACAGGAATACTCTTTCCTTTTATCTTTTTGCTTATTGATAATCATAAATATAAAAAAGAAGATATTGAAAAGGTAAAAGAATATTTAGATTATTTAAATAATTATCAAATTGATTTAGATAAAAGAATTAAAGAATATGTTGATAGTAATAACTCACATTATTTTAAATTAATTAAAGCTAGTGAAAGATTATTTTATGCCAATAGGAAATCATTAGATTATATGAAACTAAGTATTGGTAAGATTGTAATTTCTAAGGATATTGATATTAAATATAGTGCTAATAAACAAATTGATGAAGTGCTTTTAAATATTAAGAAAAGACTTGATAATATTGAGAATTATCCTTTATTTTTAAATATTAAAGAAAATAGAATTATAACTTTAGTTTCTAAAAAGAATGATAAATTATATACTTTTCATAAAACATTACTCGAATTAGCTTTTAAGCATCATTATGATGATTTAGCTATTGCCATATATAGTAAGGACAATTCTATCTTTGATAAGATATATAACTTACCACATTTATTTGTGAATAATTCAAGATTAACTTTAGTTAATGAAAGACAAATTAATGAATTAGAACAATTAAAGATAAATAAGAATGTTATTTTATTACTTTATGACAAAATAGAATATAACTTTTCTAATGAAAATATCTATGTAATATATTTTAGTGAAGATATATCAGATTTATATAAGGATAGTGATGTAGTAATTGAATATATAAATAATAATGGTTATTTATATAAAGATGGTATACAAAGTTTTACTTATATAAAAGAAGAAGTAAATTTTGATATTTATTATGATTATTTAGGTAAATTAAGATCTATTAAGAATACTAATAACATTTATAAGATAAGCAATATTTATAACTTTAATATTATTAATAATTATCTAAATTGTGATAATAGATTAAATGCCTATTTTGCATATAGCAACAATGAATTATTAAATTTTGATTTACATGAATCTAAACAAGGTCCTCATGGCTTGATAGGTGGCTCAACTGGCTCAGGTAAGTCAGAACTTATAATTTCTTTGCTTTTATCTTTATGTATTAGATATTCGCCAACTTATTTAAATATTGTATTAATTGATTATAAGGGTGGTGGTATTAAAGAATCATTAACTTACAATAATGTTACTGTTCCTCATGTTGTTGCCAGTATCTCTAATTTAGAGAATAATGTTTTAAAGCGTTTGATAATTTGTCTAAATAATGAATGTAAGAAAAGGCAAGAATTGTTTAAAAAGTTAAGTAAATATAGTGCGGTTTCAATTATGAATTTAGATGATTATTTAAGTAATGGATATGAAAAATATCATTTAAGACAATTGGCACATTTATTAATAGTAGTGGATGAATTTGCGGAATTAAAAAAAGAGAATCCAGAACAGATTAAAGAATTAATCTCCTTATCAAGAATTGGTAGATCATTAGGCTTGCATCTTATATTAGCGACACAAAAACCAGGTGGAGTAATTGATGAAGAAATATGGTCTAATTCTAAATTTAAAATAGCTTTAAAAGTATTTGAAGAAAAAGATTCTATAGACATAATAAAGAGTAAAAATGCAGCATATTTAAATAATCCTGGTGAATTCCTTTTAAGTGTTGGCAATAGTTTGATTAAGGCACAAAGTATTTATTGTAAGAATGATATTAATAATAGAGATCCTTATAAAGTAAGTTTATTAGATAATACTTTATCTAATATTGCTTCATATAAATTACATAATGGAAGTATTATATCTGAAGCTAGTATATATTGTAAGAATATTATTGAAG
>CAVDLK010000090.1:0-3752 GCA_963609745.1 Erysipelotrichaceae bacterium
AATCAAGATTAGAACATTAAGTATCCAAGATGCTTCAGGTTCTGGTGAAGATAGTGCTTGGAAGAACAAATAATTAAATAAAAAAACACCTCACTCGTAAGAGTGAGGTTTTTATTTTACCTATTTTCTAAGATTTTTATAATATTATTATATGTTTCTTCAATTACTTTTTCTAATGGTTGAGTCGCATCAATAGTAATATAATGTTTATCTAATACTTCATTTGATTTAAAATAATCATAAACTCTATTATGAAATTCTAATGTTTCTTTTTCTAGACGATCTAATTGCCCTCTCGCGGCGATACGCTTAAGGCTATCTTCAGGTGCTATATCGAAGAATAATACATAGTCTGGTCTAATACCATCAATACCGAAATCATTTATAGCTCCAATTTTATCAACTCCTAATGATCTAGCAACTCCCTGATATGCCATAGAACTATCAATATAGCGATCGCATAGCACTAGTTTACCAGCATCTAATGCTGGTTTTATTTTTTCTAGGGTATGTTGTGTACGTGACGCCGCGTAAAGTAGTGCTTCAGTTCTGGGGTGCATTTCAGGAGTATCGGGATTCAATATAATACTTCTTATTGCTTCTGCTATTGGTGTACCACCAGGTTCTCTAGTAAATACAAAATCATATCCATCTTCTTCTAATCTCTTACATATTGCTTTTGCTACTGTTGACTTTCCAGAACCCTCACATCCTTCAAACGATATGAAGATTCCATTTTTATTATTGTTCATACGATCCTTTCTATAATTTTATTTTTAAAGCGTTAAAAACTTAAAATTCTTTAAAAAATCAATGATTTTTTAACATATTCCTTCGATAAAATTTATTGTTCAGTATAAAGTTACGCAAACCCAATAAATTTTAATTTTTACATCTTTTTGAAGGATAAAAAGATATGCGGCGATACACGCTAATATTATTTTAAGCAAAGACATTTTACTTCTCCTGTTGCAAGAGTCTTTTTAACATCAATTATTCGTTGATTAGAAGAGCCTCTAAAGGCAAGAGTAATATCACGTTTGTCTAATTCAAACTCACCGTCAATAAGTACATCAATATAATTTAATATTGATTTTTCTTTTAATTCTTCATAACTATATCCTGTATAACACCAAATATCTTTATTTGGATATATATTTTTTATTTTTTTGCATAAATCTAATATTGCATCATAGTTATTTATATCTAATGGGTCGCCGCCGCTAAGCGTTATACCCTTAATATAATCGGGTTTTAAATATTTAATTATTTGTTTCTCTTGCTTCTCTGTAAATGGGTTGCCACCATTAAAGTCCCAAGTTTCTTGGTTGTGGCATCCCTTACAGCGATGCCGACAACCACTAACCCACAATACTAATCTAAATCCCAATCCGTTTCCTATATTACATGTTTCTATCTTTTGATAATTCATTATAACTCCTTACCATCATGTTTTACTCTTTGTTCTACTTCCTTTTGTTTACCGTAGTTGAAGTGATGGTAATCTGTACTTAAATATCCTGTTACACGGCGAAGCTGCTGTATATTAGGGCTGCCGCATACTGGACATGCATCATTAAATTCTCCTGTATAACCACAATCTAAGCAGTTGTCATTAGGGACATTAATTGCAAAGTATGGTATATCCTTATCCATAGCATAATTAACCAATGTTTCTAGTGCTTCAATATTATGTAGTACATCATATTCTAACTCTACATATGTAATGCAGCCTGCATTACTATATCCTGTTAGTTGTGATTCTATATCTATTTTATCAAATGGAGACATTTTTTCCCATACGGGTACATGCATACTATTAGTAAAATATTCATGATCACTTACATTTTTAATAGTACCCCATTTGTCTTTAAATTTTTTCATTGCGGTGTATGCCAAATTTTCGGCTGGAGTCATATATACACCGAAATTCAATTTGTACTCTTGTTTAAATTTCGTACACTTATCTTTAAATAATTGTTCTATTTGTTTTGCTAATTCCATACCTTGCTTAGTAGTATGGTCTTTGCCTATTAAGATTTGTAGTGTCTCTGCTAATCCTAATTGGCCTATTACAAGAGTCCCATGTTTTAAGGCCGACCTGATGCCTTCTTCAGGCTTATAGCCTAGCATGGTATTATTCTCATACATAAACCTAGCAGACTCCATAGGTTGAGAGCATATCCAGTCAAATCTCTCAATAAGCATGTCCTTAGCTTGGCTTATTTTTAATTCTAGCTTCTCAAGGAAGATTTTTACAATATCCTGATCTTCCTCTTGCCCTATTGTCTTAGCTTGCATAGCAAGTTCAGGCATAATAATGGTTACAGGGGCAATATTACCTCTACCATCTTTAGTTTGAGGGTTAGTACCAGGCTCAGCATTTATGTCCATCCCGTTGTATGTCCTGCACCCCATGGTGCTTACATAAGTCTTAGGGTCACTCTTATCATACCCGCTATTAACGCTCCAATCCACATTAGCATAGTTTGGATACAACCTTTTAGCTGTAGATTGTAATGCCAACTGGAACATATCATAGTTTGGATCTCCGGGTTTTCTATTAACTCCCTTCATACATTGGAAAATGCCACAAGGGAATATACTAGTTCGATGTAGTTTACCCAATCCTTCAATAGACACTTCTAATAGTGCTTTGATTACCATTCTTCCTTCAGGTTCTGTACAAGTACCATAGTTAATTGAGGAGAAGGGGAGCTGGTTGCCACTACGACTTTGGAGTGAGTTGAGGTTATGGTACATCCCTTCTACCGCCTGATGCACTTCCTTGGTTGTCATGTCTAGGGCATACTTGTATGCGGCCGCATGACTTTTATATTCTTGATCATCTATTGATTTATTTTTTAAACTTTCAAAATTTTTTAAATAAAAATCTTCAAGCTTTTCGCAATATTTTAAGCCGTTTATATAATGTTTATAGAAGCTCTTGCGGACATATGGTACCATAGTCCAGTCTAGATGGCTGGCACTAACGCCGCCGAACTGCATAAGACTTTGTAATTGGAATAATACTGCTACCAGTTGGAATGCAGTATTAACCGATCCTGCAGGTCTTATATCTACTTGCCTAGTAGTAAAACCATTAGCTAGTAGATCATCCAATGGTACTGTTAGACAGTTATGTTCCCCAATAGTATACGAATCTAAGTCATGGATATATATCTCGTTATTCAGGTGATTATTCTTAGCCATAGTACTCATACAGTTGTCTAAGGCATACTGTTTCATTACCACCCTACTAGCTTCGCCTACCCTACCACCGAATGATCTTTCATCTACATTAGCATTTTGATTTTCGATATTAGAAGCCATCAATTTACTTCCAATTTCTGACATTAATTTTTCTTTGCTATTGCGAATTTTTTCTCTATCATAACGATAGCGAATATAGGCACGGGCAGTCTTTTTTAAATGGCTACCCATTAATTTTTCTTCAACTAAATTTTGTATTTCTTCAATAGAAATAATATTATCTTTACATTGTGATTTAATATCTTTAGCTATTCTTTTAGCTATTGATTCGGTTTGTTTATCAAGTTCATCAACTTCTTTCGCCGCGGCGATAATCGCATTATATATTTTAGCAAGTTGGAATTCTTGTAACTCACCATTTCTTTTTCTTACTAACATTTGACCTCCCTTCGTAATTAAAAGGAGAGAAATGGAATTCTCTCCTTATTTCTATTTATATTTTAGCAAAAATTTTGCTAGAAGTCAAATTATTTCTTAGC
>CAVDLK010000090.1:3762-5170 GCA_963609745.1 Erysipelotrichaceae bacterium
ATCATAGACAAGAATAATTTTTGAATTAGTTTTTCTTCTATATTATCTTGGCTGACAGTTAGAGTAGTTTTTTCAGGTTGTCTTAAAGTATAATTAATACCTGTAATCTCTAATAAGTTATTATAAGTTGGATTATATTGTAAGAATAAATCATCAAATAGTTTAACTCTATCACCAATAGCGATAACTAGGTATTGGTAATCAGCAAGACATGATAGGTCAATAATACCAACATTATAAGATATAGAAGGGTAAGTATTCTTGTTTTTAATAATCATCACTTGTTGTAATAATTCTAATGGTGTTTGTGCGGTGTCATCCTCATAATATCCTTCGATTAAATAATCACCATATACATTTTGTAGACCTTGTAAGATATTATTTTTTTCTCTAGTTAAATTATGAGGTGAAGTTTGGTCTATTAAATATTTATATAAACCTACTTTTACACGTTTCGCCGCGTCAACAAGATTATAATATGTGTATAACAATAATTTATAGCCATCTAATTGGGTATATAAATAACCTGTATACACTCCTTCTTTTGCGATTGTCTCGCTTGTAGACTTAATACTATTCCAATATATTCTTGTCGCAGTTCCAGTAGCTTCATTATATTTTTCAACCGCATTATTATAGATTGTCTCATATTGTTTTACTATTGAATCTGATGTTCCTAATTGATGATATAAATTTAGTACATCAGAGAATAAACCAGCTCGTTCTGTTTGTAATGTAACTTTTAAAGACTCTAACATATCTGTATTTTCAAGAGTTTTATCAATTTCATTAATACGTAATAAATGTTCTTGGAGTAGTTCGTTCTTTTCTTCTATAATATCTAAAATTTCTTTATATTTTGTATAGTATCCATTATCCCTTTCATTAGTATAACCATACATAGATAGCAATAGAGTATATAGTGATTCGCCGCAACCATTATAACTTTCTTCCATTAGAGTGCCATCAGTGTCAACACCTAATATCTTATGCAGTTCTTTTGAGAAGTTCTCTACCATACCTTCAGCACTTGCTTTAGATTGCTTATATGCGGCGATGTCTGTTTCTATTTGTTTCTTTCTTGTTTCTGAAGGGTTATTATTTAATTCTTCTTCTAACGCCGCGATTTGCCAAGTTGCTTTATTAATTTCTCTATAGGCAGTGGTGATTAATTGGCTATAATATTCATATTGACTATATAGTCCTGATAATATTGATAGATAGTTATAATAACTATCGCTCATAAAGTATAAACGAATATTAATTTTTCTTAAATCGTTATTAATAATTTTTAAGAAATTTTCATATTGATCTATATCTATTGCGCCAATATTGTAGAAATATTCAATATTATATATTTTTTCTTCAAAATAAGGAATTGTATCTAATATCGCCGCGATATCATATA
>CAVDLK010000091.1:0-5145 GCA_963609745.1 Erysipelotrichaceae bacterium
GATTGCGAGTCATAAACCTAAATTATTAGTTATTTTTGATATCTATGAAAATAATGCTTATGATATTCAAAACGAATTAAAGCATAATTATCCTGATTTAAATTTAGAAGTATTGATAGGTTCAGTTAGAGATTCTAAAAGAGTTGATAATATCTTTGAAAAATATAGACCTGATTTGGTATATCATGCTGCCGCTCATAAGCATGTTCCATTGATGGAAGATTCACCTTGTGAGGCAATTAAGAATAATGTTATTGGTACTTTTAAAACAGCTTATGCTGCTGTTAAATATGGTACAAAAAGGTTTGTTTTAATTAGTACTGATAAGGCTGTTAATCCTACTAATATCATGGGTGCTTCTAAGAGATTATGTGAAATGGTTATTCAAACTTTTGATAAGTTAATTAAGAATGATTGTACGAATAAATTATTAAAGGTAGAGGATTGTTTTTCTTGCAAGGGTGTTAATAAATTAGAAAATAAGACGGAGTTTGTGGCTGTTAGATTTGGTAATGTATTAGGTTCTAATGGTTCAGTTATACCTTTATTTAAAAAACAAATTGAACAGGGTGGTCCAGTTACAGTTACTCATCCTGATATTATTAGATATTTTATGACAATACCTGAGGCTGTTTCTTTAGTATTACAAGCAGGAGCTTATGCTAAGGGTGGAGAGATATTTGTTTTAGATATGGGTGAGCCTGTTAAGATTGATGATTTGGCAAGGAATTTAATTAAATTATCTGGTTTAATTCCTGACGAGGATATAAAGATTGAATATACTGGTTTAAGACCAGGTGAGAAATTATATGAAGAGAAGTTAATGAATGCTGAGGGTAATTTAAAGACTGATAATAATTTAATTTATATTGGTAAGCCTTTAGAGATTGATGAGGATAAGTTCTTAGATGATATTAAGTTACTATATGAACATGCTTATAATAATGATGATAATATTTTTGATTTAGTGTCTAGAGTTGTTACAACTTATAAAAGGGAGAATGTGAAAAATGGAAATTAAACCTTTTGAGAAAAAATTAAATTTAGCTACTGCGACAATGCATGATGAGGAACTTAAATATATTCATGAGGCTTTTGATACAAATTGGGTTACTACTGTTGGTGAGAATTTAAATCAATTAGAAAATGGTATTAAGAATTTATTAGGTGTTCAAGGTGCTGTTGCTTTAAGTTCTGGTACTGCTGCCTTGCATCTAGCAATTAAACTCGCTGGTATTAAGCCAGGTGACATTGTATTTGCCCAATCTTTAACATTTGGGGCAACAGTTAATCCCGTAATGTATGAAAATGGTAAATTAGTATTTATTGATTCAGAATATGATACTTGGAATATGGATCCTAGGGCTTTAGAAAAGGCTTTTGAAAAGTATCCGGAATGTAAATTAGTTATTGCGGTTAATCTATATGGAACTCCTGCTAAGTTAGATGAAATTAAGGATATTTGTGATAAGCATAATGCAATATTAATTGAAGATGCCGCAGAATCTTTAGGTGCTAAATTAAATGGTGTTTTAACTGGTACATTTGGTAAATATAATGCTATTAGTTTTAATGGTAATAAGATTATTACTACTTCTGGTGGTGGTATGTTATTAACCAAGAATGAAAAGGATGCTGATAGGGCTAGAAAGTGGTCAACTCAAGCTAGAGATAAGGCTCCTTGGTACCAACATACAGAAATTGGTTATAACTACAGATTAAGCAATATTTCAGCGGGAATTGGTAGAGGACAACTAATTCATCTACAAGAGCATATTGACGCTAAAAAGGCCATTTATGAGCGTTACAAAGAGGGTTTAAAAGATTTACCAATAACTATGAATCCTCATACTAGTAATAGTGAACCAATATATTGGTTAAGTTGTATGTTGATTAATAAGGATGCTTTATGTAAGCACGAAAGAACTGATTCAGAATATTCTTATACTCATGAAAAAGGTAAAACTTGTCCTGATGAAATTAAGGATCTTTTAGATAAATACAATATTGAAACTAGACCTATATGGAAGCCTATGCATATGCAACCAATATATAAAGATAATGATTATATATGCTTAGATTCTGATATATCTAGAGATATCTTTGATAGAGGTATATGTCTACCTACTGATATAAAGATGACTATAGAACAACAAAATGTTGTTATTGAATTAATTAAGTCTTGTTTTGATTAACAATTCTTAATGATTAAATTAAAATTATTGCTATTTGGGTCCCAAATAGCATTTTTCTAATGGTGAAATTGAAAAATCTAAGTATAGATGTTATCATTAGTTCGTAAATAACGAAATAATGAAAGACGAGGAAATTGAAAATGATTGTTTTAAATCTTGAATTAAAGGGAATCTATGGATTCCATGATTTCAATATTAATTTTACTTATCCTAAGAAAATAGTTAATTCAATCATTGAAGATGAGCATCTTGAAGCAAGAGAACGTTTTCGTTATAAGAAGGCTGTGATTCTTATGGGTGCTAATGCAACCGGTAAAACAAGTCTAGGAAAAGCTTTACTTCGTATCTTTGAATTTATCAATGATGGCAATCCATTACCACTTTATGAAATGGTAAGCGAAAGGAAAGGTTACTTTTGCATTGATTTTGTGAATAATGATTACCGTCTTCAACGTCTCTCTACATGGATTGATACTATTAATCGTGATGTTAAAATCAAGTATCAAGTAGCTGACATTGATACGATGGATTCATATGAAAAATGCGTTAAAAAATTAAAAGATCAAACTAAAGAGGCGACTAAAACAGCTCTATCTTTAAAAGAATTAGCTGGAGATATACATTATCGCTTTGCCTATCCAGAGATAGAAAAATCACTAAAGCCAGCTAATAAGAAAATCTTATTGAAAACATTACGTGCTGTTATAGGAACATTAGACCCAACATTACAAGATGTAAGTATATCAAAGGATTTGAAAGATACGTTTATTATTAGACGTGGTGGAAATGAAATTATTATTCAAGATGGAAAGCTTTTAAATAGAGAAGTACTTTCTAGTGGAACAGTAGAAGGAATTGATGTTGCGATGTTTCTTGCCGCAATAGCATCAAATCAAGATAGTTTTTATTATTGTGATGAACATTTTTCTTATATTCAAAGTGATATCGAAAAACGTATTTTTGGAATTATGTTAGAACATATAGGAAACAATGAACAACTTATCTTTACTACTCATAATACGGATATGTTAGATTTAAATCTTCCAAAGCACAGTTATGTATTTCTTCGCAAGCAATTAGAAGAAGATTTCTATCAAGTATCTGCAATTGCTGCATCAGATATGCTTAAACGAAATACAGATTCTTTGCGTTGTGCTGTAGAGAATGATATGTTTAATTCTCTTCCGCAAGATTCATTACTAGATAAATTAGAAATGGAGTGGGAAGATGATTAATAAGTGCATTTATTATGTTGAAGGCCCGTGCGAGCAGCAACTAATCTTTGCACTGAAGCAAGTACCAGAAAGGCTTGTTCCTGGGAAAATCAAGGTTTTCAATGTAATACAAAATCTAATTCCTAAGTCTCAGATGTTGTCTATTCAAGCAGGAAGCACGATAGTGCTAGTATTTGATACTGATGTTCCGCAAACCGAAAAATTAAAGAAGAACCTAGAACTTCTTAAACGCTATTGTAGAAAGATAAAAATAGTATTTCTCCCTCAGGTTTTAAATCTTGAAGAAGAACTTGTTCGATGTACCGATGTTAAAGATGTTATAGAACTTACTAAAAGTAACGGCATCAAGAACTTTAAAACAGATTTTTGTAAGATGAAAACAAAAGATTGCCGTTTTATGTTAGAACACCATAAGTTAGATAGTTCTCGATTATGGGCTACAAAAACTCCAAAGGCTTTTGAGTTTATAAAGATGAATAGTTCACAAATAAAAATAGATAGATAAAAATAGAAATTATTTGCTTTAGCATAGAAAAGAATAATATCTTGGATTGTAGAAATATGGTTGATTATTTGAACATCTTTAAAATCCTTATTTATAAGGCTAATCTATAAAAAAATCACGAAAATACCAATTAAAAATAAGCATTTTCCCACGAAATAACCAACAAAAATATGACTATTTCCCACGAAAATACCAGTTTAACAACAGAAAGGCTTAAATATGATTAAACATGATGAGAATACCGCATATCTATCAAGTAAAGGTCAATATATTAGTTTTACTTACAAAGATAGAGTAATACGTTTTATGGGGCCAATTAATCTAGAGCGTATTGTAAAAGTTAAGATATGGGATAATGGTTATATTGTTGTTGATGTAAAATATTCAGATTATAAAGAGGATGTAGAAGATTATATAGACTTGGTTCCTATTCTTGAGAGGTTGTATATAAATACCCAAGAGTTTCTTGAACCTATTAAGAATGTAGAAGTACGATATTAATCTGGAGCATAAAAGGTTATAATAATTTATAGTCTTTTATGTATAAATATTGTTTTAAAAGAATATTTGATTTTGTATTATCACTGATGGCATTAATTATCTTGTCACCAGTTTTTATTGTTTTAATTATACTAGGGGCCATTGTTATGAAGGGCAATCCTTTTTTCTTTCAAGATAGACCAGGTAAGGATGAAAAAATATTTAAGTTAATTAAATTTAGGTCAATGTCTAATAAGAAGGATAAAGATGGGAACTTATTACCTGATGAAAAAAGGATAACAAGTTATGGTGAATTTATAAGAAAAACATCTTTGGATGAGTTACCTGAATTATTAAATATATTAAAGGGTGATATGGCAATTGTTGGTCCTAGACCATTATTAGTTAAGTATTTACCTTACTATACTGAAGAAGAAAGATTAAGGCATACTGTTAGACCAGGGTTAACTGGCTTAGCACAAATTAATGGTAGAAATAATTTAGATTGGGATCCTAGGCTTGCATTAGATGTTGAATATGTAAAGAATTTAAGTTTAGTAAATGATATTAAAATTATTTTTAAAACAGCATTTAAAGTATTTAGAAGAGAAGATATTGCGAGAATTGGGGAATTTAAAGTATTAGATTTAGATGAAGCAAGAAGGAATAAAGATGAATAATTTAAGAGTATTAGATTATACACTTGAAGATTCAATTTCTGAATTACAAA
>CAVDLK010000092.1:0-5100 GCA_963609745.1 Erysipelotrichaceae bacterium
GTATCAGATGGTTTGGGTAGAATTAAGCAATATGCTATATTATTTATTTCTAATGCGAAATTACCATATTATCTTTGTCTATTACCAATTGTTGTTTATATTCTAATGAATATCTTTATTAAATTACCTAGTAAGGGTTTTGTACAAATACCTTTAATTATTGGTATAAGTTCCTTTTTAATACTTATACCATGCATGAATTTAGGCAGTGGTACAACCTCTAATTTACATTTATATGCCACATTTACTAATAAAGATGTTTTAGTAGATAAATTAGGTATGACACATTTCTTCTTTAGAGATATTAGTGCTTTAGGTTTTAAAGCACCGGAAACTATTACTATTGATCCGGAAACTGAGAGTGGTAATCAAGAGATAATTGTTGAAGATAAAAAAAGAGTTATTGATGATACTTTATGGAAGAATATTATGAATAATGAAGAAAATTCTAATATGGCTACCATTGATTCTTATTTGATGTCTAAATCAATTACTCAACCTAATGATTATACAGGAAAGTATGAGGGTAAGAACTTTATCTATATTTTAATAGAATCAGGTGATTATTTAATGATTGATAAAGATTTAACACCAACGCTATATAAGATGTATCAAGGTGGAACAACATATTATAATCACTTTACTCCTTTATATTCTTGTGCCACTGGTGAATCTGAATTTGTTTCTTATACTTCAATATTCCCATATACCAATACTTGTACCCCAAATTATGTTCAATATGATTATTTTTATGAAGCACTTCCTTGGTTATTTAAAAATGAAGGTTATACAACAATAGGTTTCCATAATTGGCGTGATGAATGGTATGAAAGAAATGAAATATTAAATCATGTTGGTATTGATTCTTATTATGATATAGATGCTATTATGGCAGAAGACTCTAGTGTTTCTTTAATTAATGGCTGGCAATCTGATTTAATGTTAGTAGAACAGGCATGGAAGAGAATAGAAAATATTGATGGTAATTATTTTGCCATGATTATATCTAGTACAATGCATTTTCCATATAATGAATATTCTTATTTAGGTGATGCATATTTAGATGAAGTAAATGAAGTTCATCCTGATTGGTCTATTGATATGAAGCGTTATATGTCTAAATCTATAGAATTTAATAAGGCTATGGAATATTTGTTAAATTCATTAGAAGAAGCTGGTCAATTAGAAGATACTGTTATTTGTATGTATTGTGACCATCGTCCTTATTGGTTAGATTATGATGCAGTAATTGAAGAAACAAAGTGGATTAATGATAGAGCTATCTATTCTAATTTTGGTGATTCAGGTTCAGAAAAAATAGGTATCTATAAATCACCATTCCTATTCTATTGCGCAAGTGAAGAAAAGGATGTTAATTATAATTATTGTTCAACATTAGATCATGTTCCTACAATTGCCAATTTATTTAATTTAGATTATGATCCTAGATTATATATTGGTAAGGATGCTAATAGTTCAAGCAATACTATTATCTTTACTAATGGTGACTGGTTAAATGAATCTGGTATATATGATGCTTCTATTGAGAAGTTTACTCCAGCAAGTGGAAAAGAAGAACTTAGTCAAAGTGAAATTGATGAAATTAATAAACAAGTTCAAAATCAAATTAATATTTCTACTTTGATTTTGGATGAAGAATATTTTGAAAAAAGAAAGGATATTTGTTATCCAAATTATGAATAATATAAAGGATTACTTTAATTTAAGCAATGATTTATTAATTGAAAATATTATGGTTGATTCTAGAAAGAAATTAGATAAGGCCATATTCTTTTGCTTAGTAGGATTAACAGTAGATGGACATACTTTCATCGATTCAGCAATTGAAAATGGGGCAATATGTATTGTTCATAGTAAGGATGTTAATAAAAAAGATGGTATTACTTATATTAGAGTAGATGATACTACTAAGGCTTTAAATGATTTTGCTAATTATTTTTATAATTATCCTTCAAAGAATATGAAAATATTTGGTGTTACTGGTACTAATGGTAAAACTACTACTACCTATGTTTTGTATGATTTATTAAATAGATTAAATTATAAGGCAGGATATATTGGAACATTAGGATATGAATATGATAATAAGATGCATGATCAATATTTTACAACTCCTAATATTAATGACTTACATATGATGTTAAAACAAATGTCAGATGCAGGTTGTAAAGCCGCAACAATTGAAGTTAGTTCACAAGGCTTAGACTTACATAGAACTGATAGTGTAGATTTTGATGTTGCTGTATTTACTAATTTAACGCATGAACATTTAGATTATCATAAAAATTTTGAGAACTATTTTAAGGCTAAAGCAAGATTATTTAATAATATGAAAGAAGATGCTGTATCTATTATTAATATTGATGATGAATATGGCAAAAAAATGGTTAAAGAATCAAGTTGTAGAGTTAAAACATATGGAATTGATAATGATGCTGATTATAAGGCTAATGATTTAAAATTATATGCTGACCATTCGGAATTTGTTTTAAACTTTAATAATAATTCTTATAATATTTATACTAATTTAGTAGCTAAATTTAATATATCTAATCTATTAGCTGCTATATCATCTTTAGTAGAAAGTGGTTTTGATATCAATGAAATAATAGCTTTGTTAAAAGATATTAAAGATGTTCCTGGTAGATGTATGCATATTAATGAGGGACAAGACTATAATGTCATTGTTGATTATGCCCATACTCCTGATGGTTTTATTAAGATATTAGATTATGCTAAGGCAATAACAGCAAGTGATGCAAAGATTGTAGTTTTATTTGGACTTAGAGGTTCAGGTGATACTGAGAAAAGACCAATATGTGGCGAAATAGTTGATAAATATTGTGATGAAATCTATATCACTAATGATGATAATCATGAAGAAGATATTAATACAATTTTAGATGATATTGAATCAGGTATTAAAAATCATAAGGCTTATAGATATGAACATAGGGAAGATGCTATTGATGCTGCAATTAAGAATATGAAAAAGGGTAATACTTTATGTATATTATCTAAGGGTGTAGAAACATTTTGTAAAGAAAATCATAAAAAAGTACCATATGAGGGTGATCATATAATTGCTTCTAGGGCAATTAAGAAATATATGATTAAATAGTTATTTAAGTTATAATATTTTTGTTTAAGATAAGTTGCTATGAAAAAGATTTTGACTATATTTTTATGTTTATTAACATTAGTTGCATGTTCTAGTAGTGATGATACTACTAATAATGATGTAGATTATTCTACTGCTACATCAATTGCGGATTTTAATGGTGCTAAGCTAGCAGGCCAAAGTGGTACAATTCATGCTACATTGGCTGAACAAATAGAATATTCAGCATTTAGTGAATATCCAACTGTTCCTGATGAATTAGTAGCCTTAAAATCAAATGTTGTAGATGGCTTTATTTGTGAAGAACCACAAGCTATATCTCTAACTGAATCTGATGATACTATTACTTATATTAAGTTAGTTAATAATGATAATGGCTTTACTACTACAGTTGAAGAATCAGGACTTGCTATTGGTTGTAAGAAAGGTTCTGATTTAACACAAAAGATTAATGATATTTTAGTTGAAGCAAATTTTGATTCAACTAAACAAAGTGCCTTAATGGAAGAAATGGTAAAAGTAGCATTAGGACAAGATGTAACTTTAGATGTATTAGAATATGAAGAAGTTAGTAATCCTGTCGGTACTTTAAAAGTAGGTATGGAATGTGATTCTAATCCTTATAACTGGACAGATGTGCAAGAGACTATTAAGAATTATCCAATAAGTGGTAAAGATGGTTATTATTGCAATGGTTATGATGTACAAGTATCTGCTTATATTGCATATAAATTAAATATGAAATTAGAAGTATATGCATATGAATGGGATTCTTTAATTCCAGCTGTTGAATCAGGTGCTATTGATGCTATTATCGCTGGTATGTCTCCAACTGAAGAAAGAGCTCAAAGAATTGATTTTACTGATGTATATTATGATACAAACTTTGTAATCGTAGTTAAAAAATAATGATAGAACAAGCTTTTAATATATTTATTCAATATAAAACCCAATTTATTTCTGGTGCTATTAACACTATTCTTTTATCTTTCACTGGAACTATATTAGGATTATTAATTGGCTTATTATTAGGAATAATTAGAACAGCACCGTTAAGTAAAAATAAAGTATTATTTTTTATACAAAAAGTAATTAGATTTTTAATTGCTGCTTATGTAGAAATATTTAGAGGAACACCAATGATTGTTCAATCAATGGTTATCTATTGGGGTTATGCTTTTGCCAATAATGGTAATACTTTAAATTTAACATTTGCTGGTATTTTAATTGTTTCTATAAATACCGGTGCCTATTTAACAGAAATTGTTAGAGGTGGTATTGATTCTATTGATAAGGGTCAATACGAAGGTGCTGAATCAATTGGTATGTCACATTGGCAAACAATGTTTTATGTTATTATGCCTCAAGTTATGAGAAATATCTTGCCAGGAGTTTCTAATGAATTTATCAATAATATTAAAGATACTTCGGTATTAAATGTTATTGGTGTTGCGGAATTATATTTTGCGACTGGTAAGATAATTAGAATTAATTTTGAGATATTTGAAACATATTTAGTTACTTGTGTTATTTACTTAATCATTACGTTTACTATCACAAGAATATTACGTTTCTTTGAAAAGAAATTAGAAGGTAATATGAATTATTCAATTGTTAATACTCAATCTTATATCCCTTTAAATAGAGGAGCTAAAAATGAATAAAGTAATTGAACTTTGTCATTTAAAGAAAACATTTGGTAATAATGAAGTATTAAATGATATTAATTTTTCTATTAACGAGGGAGAAACAATATCAATAATAGGATCTTCTGGTTCAGGAAAATCTACCTTATTACGTTGTATTAATTTACTTGAAACTCCTACAGGAGGACAAATTTTATTTCATAATAAAAATATTCAAGATAAGGATTTCAATTTATTAAAATATAGGGCTAAGGCTATTATGGTTTTTCAATCATTTAATTTATTTAATAATATGACTGTTATTGAAAATAT
>CAVDLK010000093.1:0-5047 GCA_963609745.1 Erysipelotrichaceae bacterium
ACACTATATAGATAAATTCTCAATCATCCTATAAATAAAGGGTTATAAACAAATTCATTCAAAACTCTAATATAGTAAAAGCTCCTTTCGGAGCTTTAATAATTAATCTATATCGTCGTCTTTTCTTTCAGCAGCAGTAGCAGCAACTACCTTTTCAGTAACGTTTTGAGGAGCTTGTTCATATCTATCGAAGTCGATTACATATGTACCTCTACCCTTAGTCATTGAACGAAGTTCAGTAGCATATTTTTGCATTTCAGCCATTGGTACTTCTGCTTCAATTAATGTATCACCATCAGGTGTTGCAGATTGGTTAACAATCATACCACGACGCTTTGTGCAGTCAGCGATAATATCACCGGTATATTCTTCTGGACAAATAACAGTAACTTTACCAATAGGTTCTAGTAAGATAGGATTTGCCTTTGGAATACCATTCTTGAATGCTAGTTTAGCAGCAGCTTCAAATGAGTTAGGTTTTGAATCTACTGGATGGTAAGAACCATCATATAATGTTGCTTTAACATTGATAACTTTGCATCCTGCAAGAGGACCCTTAGCCATACAACTACGTAATCCTGCTTCGACTGATGGGAAGAAGTTTTTAGGAACAGCACCACCGAATACTTCTTCAGCAAATACCATTTCTTCTGAATCTGGGTTTGGTTCAAATCTTACCCAAACATCACCATATTGACCAGCACCACCATTTTGTTTCTTATATTTACCTTGAACTTCAGATTTACCTCTAATAGTTTCACGATATTGAACTTTTGGTTCCTTAGTTTGAATTTCAACCTTATATCTAGTCTTTAATTTAGAAGCAACAACATCAAATTGTTGATCACCGATAGCATATAATACTTGTTCACCAGTTTCAGCATTTCTAACAAAGTTCAATGATTTATCTTCAATTAATACTTTCTTAATAGCATCAGACATCTTATCTTCATCATCTTTTGTCTTAGGTGAGATTGCTAGACCTAGCATTGGTCTAGGGAATACGATTTCATCAAGAACAATTTGTTTTTCCTTTGTTGATAAAGTGTCATTAGTTTCAGTAACACTTAATTTTGTTAAAGCAGCGATATCACCACAGTTAACCTTTGTGGTTGCTATTTGATTCTTTCCTGATAAGAATAAGATTGAACCAGCCTTTTCAGCTACACCCTTCTTAGTGTTATATAAAGCAGTTGCAGCAGATAAAGAACCAGACATAACTTTAATATAGTTAATCTTTCCAGCAAATGGATCTACCACAGTCTTAAATACGATAGCAGAGAATGCTTCACTATCATCAGTCTTTAAAGTGATTTCCTCACCCTTTTCATTCTTAGCTTTAACAGAACCAATATCTGCATAAGAATGAAGATAAGTTGTAATGAAGTCTAATAATGCTTCAACACCATCTTGTTTAATTGCAGAACCAAAGAATACTGGTCTAACTTCACCTGTAGCCATAGCCTTATATAGACCACCCTTGATTTCTTCATCAGTAAATGAAGCACCTTCATCTTCAAAATATTTATCCATTAATGATTCATCAGCAGTAGCAATAGCTTCAGCGATTTGTTTATAAGTATCAGTTGTCTTATCAGAAATAACTAATTTACCATCAGCACCAACAAATTCAACAACACCACCAAACATACGATGTAAATCATCAACTACTTTTTGCTTATTAGCATTTTCATCATCCATCTTGTTGACAAAGAAAATAGTTGGTTTATGACTTGCCTTAGCAAGTTTTACAGCCTTTTCGGTACCAGATTCAACACCATCTTTAGCAGAAACAACGATAACTGCAGCATCACCAGCATAGAAACCAGAAACCATTTCACCTTCATAGTCTAGATATCCTGGAGTATCGATGAAGTTAATCTTCTTATTCTTATATTCGATAGGAGCTAAAGCAGTAAATACTGAAACACCTCTTTTAGCTTCTTCTGGATCGTAGTCCATAGCAGCAGTTCCATCAACTGTCTTGCCCATACGATCGATAGCTTTAGTCATAAACAATGCTGATTCAACTAAAGCTGTTTTACCAGAACCTGAATGTCCTAGTAAGGCGACATTTCTAATGTCTTTTGATTGATAATCTTTCATTTTAATCCCCTTTATTTAAGTATATTTGCTAATTCTTCATCAGCATTCGCTCTTATATAATCTAATGCGGTCTTACCAGCATTATCTTTAACATATTTATCGGCACCACGATTTAATAGATAGATTACTAAATCAGTATAACCTCCATATGTAGCTCTCATCAAGCAAGTACAACCTTCATTATCCTTCTTATTAACATCAGCACCATGAGCTAATAGATAATGAATTACATCAACTTTGAAACCTAATACTGCTTCCATCAATGCTGTACGGCCCTTATTATCAGCCTTATTAACATCAGCACCAACTTCCACTAAATATTCAACTACTGTGCTTTCTCCTAGAAAAGCCGCTCTCATTAATGCTGTACGTCCATTATTATCATGAGCATTAACCTCGCTTCCAGCATTAACTAGTAATTCGCATATATGACGATGTCCATGTTTTGCTGCTCCCATTAAAGCTGTATCATTATTCTTATCTCTAGCAATAACATCAACACCCTTTTCTAGTAATACTTCAACAATTTCGTCATAACCTCTTTTTGCTGCTCTCATTAAGCCAGTTCTTCCATCACCATTTTTACAGTTGATGTCAGCACCTTTTGCGATTAAATCATTAACTAGATTTAAATCTCCCTTACTACAAGCATCAAGCAATTGGTCATTTAATACTTGGTCCATTTTATTTTCCTCCTCATATGCAATAAAAAGTGAACGTAATTACGTTCACTTAAAAAACCATTTTGAATTAAAATCAATTAAAGCGCAAAGTACCCCCAAGATGTCGTTTTCCTTATAATTTTTATTCATGTTTCTATACCTTTATTGTAAACGCTTGCACCCTCACTTTCAAGATACTAAATCATGAAAATTCTTTCATTTAAAGACAAGAATTAAATTACTTATGTAGATGGTATAATAAACACACAAAAAATTAATTAATCAACAATAAAAATGAAAGGGGTACAGATGGCAATTTATTATCTAGAAAACCAGTACATCGAAGGTATTGTATTCTGGAAAGATGGCCAACCTCAATGTAAGATTAAACGTAGCGATTTTGCTTTTCCATGGAAACAATAACAAAATCATTTAGCTTTTATGAAATATAGATGCGAAGTAAAGTCATTTGTACTTCGCATTTTATTATTAAGACCAGTACCACCAAAGCCTTGGCTTAAAAGTACTCCACTATTCATTAATCCATCGCCATATATATCATAATCTTCAAGTTTATTATCATAAAAATGATATAGAGTGTTTTCATCCAAACCACGTGCAATATATTTTTCAGTTAAACAATTTGGACGATTAAGTTTTTGAAACATTAAACCAATTGCCTCTTTTTTATCTTTAGAAACAACTATACACTCCGTAACTCTATCATCATCTTTTGTACGATATATTTGACCATATTGTAATAATTTTCTATTTAATTTATATTGAACAACCTGTTCACTTATTATATTTAATTCTTCATCACTTAATTTGCATAAATCAAACTCATATCCAAGATTGCCAAAACAAGCAACATTGTAACGAGAATCTATATCAATAATACGTTTGGTTTGATGATTTGGAACATCAGAAACATGACTTGAATAAGTAATTTGTGGGTAACCATAAGATATATTATTTTGAATCTTTGAGCGCATATAAGCATCAGTATCATCACTTGCCCAAATTTGTGGAAAATAAGATAGAATTCCTAAATCAAAACGACTTCCACCAGCAGCACAACCTTCAAATAAAATATGCGGATATTTTTTAGTAATTTGCTTCATTACGCGATATAAACCAATTTGATAACGATGAATTGTTTCCTTTTGATATTCAGCACCTAAGTTTTGTGAATAGCGATCAGAAAAAATACGATTCATATCCCATTTACAATATTTGATATTAGCACTATCAAAAATTCTTGAAAGAGATTCTAATATATAATCCTGTACTTCAATTCTTCCTAAATCTAATATCCTTTGATTTCTTCCTTCTGAATGTGGTTTATTTGGAATTTCAAGTGTCCACTCTGGATGAGCTCTATATAAATCAGAATCCTTAGAAACCATTTCTGGTTCTACCCAGATACCAAAATCAATACCAATTTCATCCAATTTATCTGTTAAACCCTTTAAACCATTTGGTAACTTTTCCTTATTAACATACCAATCACCCAAAGAAGATTGATCATTATTACGTTTACCAAACCAACCATCATCCATAACAATCAATTCTATGCCTACTTGTTTAGCCTTTTTGGCAAGATTTAAAATCTTTTCTTCATTAATATCAAAATAACAAGCTTCCCAACTATTCAATAAAATAGGCCTTTGCTTATCCTTCCATTCACCACGTAAGATATGTTCACGAATAAATTCATGCAAATGTTTGCTTAATTCGTTATAACCGTGGCTGGCATAAGACATAATCGCCTCAGGCGCTTCAAAATCTTCATTTGGCTCAAGTATATAAGAAAAACTATGAGGATTAATACCACTAACAACTCTTGTCTTATCAAAACTATTAACTTCAAAAGCAGTATAATGCTCACCACTATATATTAAATTGAAACCATAACATTCACCATTATCTTCATCAGTATTTACCTTCGACAACATTGTAAAGGGATTACATCTACTTGAAGAAATACCAACAGCACAAGCATTAACAAATTTACCAGCATTTAATACAATATCATTTCTTTCCATTTCTCTAATCCAAGCACCAGTAAAATTAGTAATCTTGTAACCTTTACCAAATAAATCTAATTGATTACTTAAACAACGATTAATAAAAATCCTCTTATTGCTTGTATTAATAATACGAACAGTTTTAGTAATTACATCCTCTTTTTCAAAAACATAATAATGAAGTTCTAAAGTAATATCATATGATTTATCTATTAATTTAACCAATAGATGATTACACTTACCATATGA
>CAVDLK010000094.1:0-4950 GCA_963609745.1 Erysipelotrichaceae bacterium
ATCCTAGATTATGTTTAGATTCATAATTTTGCTTACAATAATTAGATACTTCATAATGTATATAATTATTTTCAATTAAAGTTTTCTCTATCAATTCATACATATCAGCTTCTGTATCTATATCTAAAGGTTTAATTTTTCTTTTACCAAATACAGTATTTTCTTCAATTGTTAAAGAATATAAAGATACATGAGGAACATCTAATTTAATAAAATCATCTAATGTTTGTTTTAAAATATCGATTGTTTGATTTGGTAAAGAATACATTAAATCAATACTTATATTATTTAAACCATTATCTTTAAGTAATTTAATCTTTTCTTTAATATCAATAAACGTATGTTTACGATTTAAAAATGATAATAATTCATCATTAGAACTTTGTACTCCTATTGAAATACGATTTATATGATATTTCTTTAAAATATTAATTTTATTTAAATCTAAGGTTTCGGGATTAACTTCTATAGTATATTCTTTTGTATCATTACTATATGGTTCAATTAAGGACAATAATTTATCTAATTCATCATAATCTAAACAAGTAGGTGTTCCTCCACCTACATAAATAGTTTCATAAGAGTTTTTACATTTATCTTTAATTTCCTTATCTAAAGTATCTAACCATTTAGTAACAGTGTTTTTATCATAAATACGATGACAAAAATCACAATAATTACATATTGACTTACAAAATGGTACATGAATATATAAATGATTAATCTTGTTCATCTAATGATAAAACAGCCATAAATGCTTCTTGTGGTATTTCAACGCTACCTACAGCCTTCATACGCTTCTTACCTTCACGTTGTTTCTCTAATAATTTCTTTTTACGAGAAATATCGCCACCATAGCACTTCGCTAAAACATCTTTTCTTAAAGATTTAATATTTGTTCTAGCTATTACTTTATTACCAATTGCAGCTTGGATTGGTATTTCAAATTGTTGTTTAGGAAGTAATTCTTTTAACTTAACAGTTATTGCTTGGCCTCTATGATAGGCAAAGTCTCTATGAACTATAATTGATAAAGCATCAATTATTTCACCATTGATTAAAATATCCATCTTAACTAAGGAAGATTTACGATAACCTATCAAATCATAATCTAAGGAAGCATATCCTTTAGTTGCAGACTTTAATTTGTCAAAGTATTCAAAAATAATTTCTGATAAAGGCATTTCATAGATTAATTGATTACGATTGGAATCAATATAAACCATATCCTTATAAATGCCTCTTTTATCTTGTGATATCTGCATTACCGCACCAATATATTCATTAGGAACCATTATTTCTGCTTTTACATATGGTTCTTCAATACAACTAATTAAATTGGCATCAGGCATCATACTAGGATTATCAATATATTGAATTGAGCCATCAGTTAAAGTTACCTTATAAATAACTGATGGTGCTGTTGCAATTATATTTAAGCCATATTCTCTTTCTAATCTTTCTTGTACAACTTCCATATGCAATAGACCTAAGAAACCTAATCTAAAACCAAAGCCTAAAGCCTTAGATGATTCTGCTTCAAAAGTTAAACTAGAATCATTTAATTGTAGTTTTTCTAAGGCATCTCTTAAATCATTGAATTTATTATTGTCAGTAGGATACATACCACAATATACCATTGGATTCATCTTACGATATCCTGGAAGTGGTGCATCACATGGATTATCTACAAGTGTGATAGTATCGCCAATATGAATATCTTGAATTGATTTTATGGAAGCACAAAGATATCCTACTTCGCCTGCTGAAAGAGTATCTCTTTTTTCTTCATTAGGTGTTTTAACACCAAGTTCAGTAACCTCATATTCCACATTATCTTGAATGAATCTAATATGGTCACCTATTTTTACTTGTCCTTGCCTAATACAAATAAAGACCACAACACCACGATATGAGTCATAATAAGAGTCAAAAACCAAGGCTTTTAAAGGATTAGTATCTTTACCTTTAGGACATGGTAAATACTTAACAATGGCTTCTAAAACATCTTCAACATTAAGTCCAGTTTTAGCACTGATACATGGTGCATTTGTGCAATCTAAACCAATAATATCTTCGATTTCTTTCTTTGTTTTTTCAATATCAGCACTAGGAAGATCTATTTTATTTATTACTGGTAAAATCTCTAAATCATTATCTAAAGCTAGATAAGTATTTGCCAAGGTTTGAGCTTCTATACCTTGACTAGCATCAACTACTAAGATTGCACCATCACAAGCTGCTAAAGATCTCGATACTTCATAAGTAAAGTCAACATGCCCTGGTGTATCAATTAAATGAAAGATATATTCTTGATTATCTTTTGCTTTATATTTAAGTTGTACAACATTTAATTTGATAGTAATTCCTCTTTCTCTTTCTAATTCTAAAGAGTCAAGGATTTGAGCCTTCATATCTCTTTTGGCAACTGTTCCAGTTAATTCCAAAATCCTATCAGCAAGCGTTGATTTACCATGATCTATATGGGCAATTATGGAAAAATTTCTAATATTCTGTTTATTCAATAGTTTCACCTACTAAGTTTCTACCATTACCATTAAAGAATGCCTTAGCATTCATAATATTCTTTCCTTCTGGTTTTAAATCATAAATTTTAATAAAACCATCTTTACAATCTATTCTTAAATAATTCTCAAATAAACCAATAAAGGTATTACATTTACAATTATCACTTATTTCATAGAAAGCATCTATAATCTTATATTTCTTTCCTTTAATCATAAAATGACAACCAGGATTATCTAATAAACCACGAATATGATTATAAACATTTAAAACATTATCATTAAAATTAATATGTTCAATATCCTTTTTTAATAAATGAGTATAAGTTGCTTTAGTATCATCTTGTTTAATAGGATTAATTTCGTTATTAAATAGTTTAGGTAAAAAATCTAATAAAATATCTAAAGTTAAATCAGACATCTTTTTAAATAAAGTTGTACTAGTATCATGTATATCAATATCAATAGTTTTTTGAACTAAGATATCCCCTTCATCCATCTTTTCATTCATATACATAATAGACATACCAGTAATAGTTTCGCCATTTATAATAGCGCTTTGAATTGGCGATGCACCTCTATATTTAGGTAATAATGAACCATGAGTATTAATACATTTATATTTAGGATAATCTAATATTTCACTAGGTATTATTTGACCATAAGCACTAGTAATTATTAAATCAGGTTTATAAGCTAATACAGGCTCATATTCAATTCTTATTTTATTTGGTGTTAATACTGGGATACCATATTTTAAAGCTACAGATTTAACGCTAGATGGTGTTAAAACACGTTTTCTACCAATTTCAGCATCTGGTTGAGTAACAACTGCAACAATATTATATTCAGCCTTAATTAAGCCTTCTAAGATATTTGCAGCAAAATCTGGGGTTCCCATGAAAACAATTCTTTTACTCATAAACAATATTATAGCCTATTTTTATTGCATTTAAGTTGTTTTTTGGCTATAATAATTAAGCGTTGAAATAAGGAGGATACATGGCAAATATTAAGTCTCAAAAAAAGAGAGCATTAACAAATGCGGCAGCTAACTTAAAGAATGCTTCAGAAAAATCTCAATTAAAGACAGCTATCAAGAAAGTACATGCTGCTGTATTAGCGAAGGATAAAGATGCTGCAACTAAGGCATTCAATGAAGCTAATTCATTATTAGACAAAGCTGCTACTAGCCATCTAAAACATTCAAATTATGTTGCAAGACAAAAAGCTAGATTAGCCAAAGCTATTGCAACTCTAGATTAATTAATCATTTAAAAAACTATAAGTTATCATCCTAAGATTTAAACTTATAGTTTTTTTATTATCTAATTTCTTCTATATGCCAGATATCATCAGCATATTCTTTAATTGTTCTATCACTTGAGAAATAAGCTGATTTAGCGATATTTATTAAGCACATCTTAGCCCAATTATATTTATCCGCATAATAAGCATTAATTTTATCATGAGCTCTACAATATGCTTCAAAATCCGCTAAAACAAAATATTCATCATTTCTAATTAAGAATTCATCTTGAATATCCTTAAAGTCATCTAAATCATCAGACCATGTACCATCAGTTAATGAATCAATAATCTTCTTTAACATTTCATTATTTTCATAATATTCATAAGGTTTATAAGTAGAACGCATTTGATTAATTTCATCTTCATGTAAACCAAAGATAACACAATTTTCTTCACCAACTAAATCTTTAATCTCAACATTTGCACCATCTAAAGTTCCTAAAGTAATAGCGCCATTCATCATAAATTTCATATTGCCAGTACCTGATGCTTCTTTACCAGCAGTAGATATTTGTTCTGATACATCACTAGCAGGCATCAACTTTTCTGATACTGTTACCCTATAATTAGGAATAAAGATAATATTAATAAATTTATTAACTTCTGGATCATTATTTATCTTAGAAGCAACACAATTAATTAATTTAATAACCTTCTTGGCAAAATAATAAGACGATGCTGCTTTAGCCGCAAAAAAGAAAGTAGTCTTTGGCATTGAGAAACTCTTATCTTCTTTAATACGATAATAAAGATTCATGATATACATAATATCTAATAATTGTCGCTTATATGCATGCAATCTTTTTGCTATTGAATCAAATATTGAATTAGGATCAATATCAATATTTTCATTTTTCTTTAACCAAGATTGTAATTCCTGTTTCTTTTGATATTTTATATTCAAAAATTCCTCTTGAAGTTCTTTATTATCAACATAATTTAATAAATCAGAAATCTTAGAAAAATCATGATAGAAATCCTTACCAATATATTTTTCAATTAAATTACATAATTCAGGATTACTATAATATAAAAATCTTCTAGGAGTTATACCATTAGTCTTATTATTAAATCTTTCAGGGAATAATTGATAAAAATTCCTAAACGTTTGTTC
>CAVDLK010000095.1:0-4888 GCA_963609745.1 Erysipelotrichaceae bacterium
ATTAAAATAATCATTTAAATTTATATAAATAATGTAAAAATAGGTTATTGATATATGTTAAAATATTAACAAGCGAAATACTTATTTTTAATTTTGCACGGAATTTAGGAGGATAATAATATGGCTCGTTTAAGTGATGCGGCTGTTAAACAAATTAATGAAATTTGTGATCGTTATAAAGACGAAACAACACCGCTAATGATGATTTTGAGTGATATCCAAAAAGAATATGGTTATATTCCGCTAGAAGTTCAAGAATTAGTTTCTGAAAAAACTGGCATTGGGGTTGCTGAAATCTATGGTGTAGTAACTTTCTATTCTTTCTTCTCTTTAAAACCAAAAGGAAAGAATGTAATCGGTTGTTGTTTAGGTACAGCATGTTATGTTAAAGGTGCTCAACAAGTAATTGACAAGTTCTCAGAAATCTTAGGTATTCAACCTGGTGAAACTAGTGAAGATGGTTTATTTACACTAGATGCATTAAGATGTATTGGCGCATGTGGTATTGCTCCAGCAGTACAAATCAATGGCACTGTTTATCCAAAGATGTCTGTTGATAAGGTTGCACCATTAATTGAAGAATTTAAAAATGGAGGTGCTCAATAATGTCTGAAGTAATTAAAACATTTGAAGAACTTCAAAATAAACTTGGCACATGCACAAAATGTTTAGATGATAAGTTTAATGGTAATGATGGTAAACGTCATATCGTATTGTGCGGTGGTACAGGTTGTTTATCTTCTCATTCTGCTGAAATTAGAGAAAAATTTTCTAAGTTAATTGAAGAAGAGGGACTAGAAGACAAGGTTACAGTTAATCAAGTAGGTTGTTTTGGTTTCTGTTCTCAAGGTCCATTTGTAAAGATTTATCCAGAGGATACACTTTATAAAATGGTTCATTTAGAAGATGTAGAAGAAATTATTGAAAAAGATATTAAAAATAATGAAATTGTTGAACGTCTACTATATGTAGATCCTAAAACTCAAGAAAAAGTTAGAAAACAAAATGATATTGAATTCTATAAGAAACAATTAAGAGTTGCTTTACATGGTTGTGGTGAAATTGATCCAGAAAACATTGAAGAAGCAATGGGCGTTGGCTGTTTTGAAGGTCTAGCAAAGGCTCTTAAGATGGATAGAAAAGCCGTTATTCAAGAAGTTTTGGATTCTGGTTTAAGAGGAAGAGGTGGCGCTGGTTTCCCAACTGGTAGAAAATGGTCATTTGTTCCTGATATTGAAGGACCAAAATACTTAGTATGTAATGGTGATGAAGGTGACCCAGGTGCATTCATGGATAGATCCATCCTTGAAGGTAATCCATTTGCTGTTATCGAAGGTATGATGATTGGTGGTTATGCAATTGGTGCTCAAAATGGTTACTTCTATGTACGTGCTGAATATCCAATTGCTGTTAACAGATTAAGACTTGCCATTAAAGCAATGGAAGAAGTTGGTTTATTAGGTGATAATATCCTAGGTTCTGGTTTTAACTTCAGAGTTCATATTAGATTAGGTGCTGGTGCTTTCGTTTGTGGCGAAGAAACAGCTCTATTAAACTCTATTGAAGGAAAACGTGGTATGCCTAGACCTCGTCCACCATTCCCTGCATTAAAGGGCTTGTGGGGTTGCCCAACTTGCGTTAATAACGTTGAAACCTTAGCAAACGTTCCTTATATTTTAAGGGAAGGTGCTGCTAAGTTTGCTTCTGTTGGTACTGAAAAATCTAAGGGTACAAAGGTATTTGCTTTAGGTGGAAAGATTAATAATGTTGGTCTAGTTGAAGTTCCAATGGGAACAACATTAAGAGAATTAATTTATGATATCGGTGGCGGTATTCCAAATGGTAAACAATTTAAGGCTATTCAAACTGGTGGTCCATCTGGTGGATGTTTAACTGCTGCTGATTTAGATGCTGAAATTGATTATGATAACTTAATTGCTAAGGGATCTATGATGGGTTCTGGTGGTGCTATCGTAATGGATGAAGATAACTGTATGGTTGATGTTGCTAAGTTCTATATGGAATTTATCTGTGATGAATCATGTGGTAAATGTTCTCCATGCCGTATTGGCACAAAGAGATTACTTGAAATCTTAACTAGAATTACTGAAGGTAAGGGAACTCTTGAAGATTTAGATGCTCTAGAAGAACTTGCAACTAACGTTAAGACTAATTCACTATGTGGTCTAGGACAAACTGCTCCAAACCCAATTCTTTCTACTATGAGAGCATTTAAAGATGAATATATTGCTCATATCGTAGATAAGAAGTGTCCAGCTCATGTATGTAAGAAATTAATGTCTTATGTAATTGATAAGGATAAATGTATTGGCTGTGGTATGTGTGCTAGAGGTTGTCCTGCTGATGCTATTAAGAAGATTGAGCCTGATTATATTCCTGCTGGTCATAGACTTCCAAGTATGGTTATTAATGCTGATAAGTGTGTTAAATGTGGTGCATGTATAGCTACATGTAGAATTAAAGCTATAAGCAAGATATAGAAGGGAGAACAATATGGAAATGTTAAATATTACAATTGAAGGCCAAAATTATCAAGTTGAAAAAGGTCTTACTATATTAGAAGCTGCAAAAAAATGTGGTTATGAAATTCCTTCTCTATGTGCTTACAATCATGGCGAATGCTCATTAGCTTCTTGCCGTGTTTGTCTAGTTGAAGCTCAAGAAGGCAAAGGTCCAAAAAGACTAGTTGCATCATGTGTATATCCTGTATCTGAAGGTATGAATATTACAATTGGTTCTCCTAAAGCTACTCTAGCTAGAAGAACTTCTGTAGAATTATTACTTTCAAATCACAATAGAAATTGTCAAGAATGTGATAAGAATGGTAAATGTGAATTATTACATGTAGCTCAAATTACTGGTGCTAAAGAAGATAAATACCTTGGTGAAAAGACTGAAGTTACTATTGATCAACTAACTCCATCTATTAAACGTGATACTTCAAAATGTATCCTATGTGGTAGATGTATTGAAAGATGTAAGTCTGCTCATGGTATGTCAGTACTAGGTTTTGAAAAACGTGGTTTCAAGACTATTGTTTCTCCTGCAGAAAATAGATCATTTAAAGATTCTCCATGTATCTTATGTGGCCAATGTACATTAGTATGTCCAACTGGCGCCTTAATGGAAGTATCTGATATTGATAAGATTGATACTGCCTTCAAGATGGGCAAACATGTCATTGTGCAAGTTGCTCCTGCTGTAAGAGCATCACTTGGTGAAGAATTTGGTTATAAGATTGGTACTCCTGTAACTGGTAAGATGATAGCCGCTTTAAGAAGATTAGGCTTTGAAAAGTGCTATGATGTTAACTTTGGTGCTGACTTAACAATCATGGAAGAAGGAACTGAATTATTAGGTAGAATCACTAATGGTGGTACACTTCCTATGATTACTTCATGTTCTCCAGGTTGGATTAACTACGCTGAATATTATTATGGTGATTTATTAGACCATTTATCATCTTGTAAGTCTCCTCATGAAATGCAAGGTGCTATAACTAAGTCATATTACGCTAAAATCAATAATATTGATCCAAAAGATATCTTTGTTGTATCTGTTATGCCTTGTACAGCAAAGAAGTTCGAAGCAAATCGTCCAGAACTATCTCATGATGGTCTTCAAGATGTTGATGCCGTATTAACAACAAGAGAACTAGCTAAGATGATTAAGAGATCTGGTATCGTCTTCGATAAACTTCCTGATGAAGATTGGGATCAAGATTTATTAGGCGAATATACTGGTGCTGGTGTAATATTCGGTGTTACAGGTGGTGTTATGGAAGCAGCTTTAAGAACTGTTTACTATAAATTAACTGGTAAAGAATATGGTGCTATTGAATTTAAAGAAGTAAGAGGCCATGATGCTGGTGTTAGGGAAGCTTCTCTAGATATTAATGGCATGATGGTTAATGTTGCCATTGCTTCTGGTATGAAGTCTGCTAGAGTACTATTAGATGAAATCAGAGCTGGTAATTCTAAATACCATTTCATTGAAATTATGGGTTGCCCAGGTGGCTGTATCAATGGTGGTGGCCAATCATATGTTAAACCATGCTTCTTACCAAATGAAGATGATGATATCTTAGATACATATAAGGAAAAACGTGCAAATGCATTATATTCTGAAGATGAAAGACAAGTTATCAGACAATCTCATAATAATAAGCAAGTTCAAGAATTATACGAAAAATTCTTGGGTGAACCAAATTCACATCTAGCACATGAATTATTACATACAACTTATAATAAGAATCGTGTTAGATTTGATGAATTAAAGAAATAATATAAAGCTACAGTTTTATATATAGTGTCCTTATAAAATATGAGGACACTTTTTATTTGTCATATAATAAAGCATATGAACTATTATGATGAACTGATCCAAAATATTAATAAGTTAATTGAAATTAAAGATTATGATAAAGCAAAATCTATCATTTTATCTGAATTAGATATTGCCTATGTTCCAAGAGATATAGAAGAAAAACTTCAAGAATATTTAGAAATAATAAATGAAAATACTTATCAATTAAAAACTTTAAGTGATGAAGAAATTGAAACATATTTATATAAAGATGAACAAGCACAATTAATAGCGGTAAATGAATTGGATAAAAGAAATATTAGAAATTATATTGATATTTGTGATAAATATTTAAAAAGTAAAGGCTTTAAAAATGCTAAGGTGTTATTAATTGATTCTTTAATTAAACAAGCTATAGATTATCAATTTGAATATTGTGATGAAGATAAAATTTATAAATTTAATCCCAAAGATTTGAATATACCAGAAATGACTGATGGTTTTATTGAAGCAAGTAATATTATTAATGAGAAATATATGAAAGAACCATCTATGGCTAAGA
>CAVDLK010000096.1:0-4768 GCA_963609745.1 Erysipelotrichaceae bacterium
AAAAAAATTTTTTAGATTTTTTATTTTAAGATTTCTTTTCAAATATATAGTCAAAATAAAGCATTATGTAATCGTTAATATAGGTAAAATCAAAAGGCTTTTCATTACTTTCGACCATTTTTATTAACTTATCTTTTGCGTTTATACATACATCTTTTAATTCATTTGAATAGTTCATGATGTTAGCATGATATTCAAATTCATTTTCATCCAATACAGCATAAGATTGATCAGGATAAACTTTTAGATCTAAATCATAATCAATATTCTTAATTGCTTCACCATCATAAATAGATGGCGAAGCAATATTACAATAATAATAAATTCCGGCTTTTCTAACCATGGAAATAATATTAAACCAGTCATTCTTATAATAGAAACAAATAGCTGGCTCCTTTGTTAGCCACCTACGGCCATCTGCTTCAACTACCCAAGTATGATCAGTCACTACAACATAGAAATCTTTTTGTATATCAATAATTAAACCCTTAGACCAAGTACGATGTAAGGTACCATTATGTTTAAATGATTGTACAAATACACTATCACCAATTTTTAAATCGTCCATAATCAGCATTATAGCATATACTTCTTAAGGCTCTTAATAAGTAATGGAATAAGAATAAGAAGCATAACTAAAGTTGCTAGAGAATATGGAACATTATAAGTTAAAGAAGCAAGCCATGCAGCAATTGAATTACTTGCAGCATCTCCTGGCCAATATAAAGCGCCGGATAAAACTAAGAAGAATGTTCTGATGACCATCATCAATAATATTCCTAGTTCAATTTCCCAAATGTTTTTCTTCTTATAAAGAATAGAACTGATGCCAATAATGCCACTAGGTAAAACATAATCAACAATATATTGCATTATATTAATATAATATGGATTTAAACCTAGAATACTAGAAACTAGCCACCATAACAAACCACAGATAATTCCATCTACCACTCCTAAATGGAATGAACAAATAACTACAGGAATTAAGGCAATGTTGATAGAACCACCACTTGGCATATTTAAGAATGGAATAAATGATTTAATGTAATCCAAAACAATAGCAAGTGCACAATAAATTGAAATAAGTACTAATTTTTTGTTTTTATTCATAAAAAAACACCTCCATAAAAGGTGCCTTCCCTACGCTAGCATTACCTAGATCAGGTTACGGGTATAATCTCAGCCTATTGGCACCCCACGAATAAATATTAATACAATTGATTCATAATTTCCATAGCATCATCTAAGTGATATTTTTGTTTGTAATAGGAATCTGCCATGGCATTGGCAAGAAATAAAGCATAAGAACGATTATTAGCCTTATATAAAACAATTACACTTTGACCTGACTCATCAGTATAGCCCGTTTTGCCACCTAATACTCTTACACCATCCACATTAATAAGTTGCAAAGCTGATCTAAATAAAATATGATCTTCAGAAAGATAATTAACTGTTTCTAGTATTGTTCTACCAGATTCAAAACTTAAAACATCCAATAATATCTTTAATAAATCATTTAAAGTTGTATAGTGATTATCATCATGTAGTCCTGTTGAATTAACGAAATTTGTATCATTACAAGATAATTTATCTAATTGTAAGTTCATTTGTTCAATTAAGTCTAAACCATTGTCTATAAAATAATTCTCTAAAGCAATAGCGGCATCTGCACCTGATGGTAACATTAATCCATATAATAATTCATATAAAGTATATTGATAATCAGCTTGCAAAGATGCCAAGGATGCATCTAAATTAATTAAATCATTAATTTGTTCATTACTTATTGATGAAGTAAGAGATAAATCATCAAAGGTATTTAATACAGTATCTAAAGTCATTAACTTAGTTAAAGATGCAGGATAAATTCTTTTATCATTATCCTTACAATATTCCACTTTAAATTCCGATAGATTTATTAACATATATTCATTTGATCTAATATCAAAATCAAATGTTTTCGTATTTGAAAAATCTATATCATGAATATCATCATAATTATGACTAAATGTTTTAGTTTCACAAGAACATAATAATAAACAAATCAATAAAACTAATATTTTTTTCATACAACTATTGTCTTATAAAAATCATATGATTTTAACTTTAAAAAAGCATTTTCTAAATAGAAATTAACAAGCAAATAAAAATCATTAATGTTAAATAAAAATTTATTTAAAACATCATAATCCTTAAATTCACCTTTAATGATTAATCTAAACTTCTTAAGCATCTCTACAGGTAAGGTAGTCTCACCATTTAAATGATTAAGACATAAAAAACCACCTTGTTTATTAGATATTGCCACTACCTTTTGTTTACCACAAACAACACAACCATCAACAATAGGTGTAATACCAAACTTTTTTATTAAATAGGCAAAATACATTGAACCTAATAAATATTGATTTTCTTTATTAATATTCTTAAAAACAAAATTTAATTCATCATAAGTATCAATATCTTTATTTTTCAATGTTACTTCAATCAAGATATTCTTAAATGACATCATTTCAATATCATTATCTTCAAAATAATTATTTAATAATTTAGAACCATGAATACTATATATTGTTTTGCCATCTTTATAATCAATGATAAATTCATATTCACACATAGGCAAAAAATGATTTTTACTATCTAATTTCTTAGCTGCCTTAGCAACTAAAGATAAGATGCCATATTCTTTAGTTAATACTTGTAGTAAAGAATCTACTTCCTTGTAGTCCGATTGAGATAAGACAAAAGCCTTAATCTTATCATTCATCCCTATCACCAAAGAAGTAACCTAATTCAAATAATTGTTTTTGGCTATTTTGCCAATCTTCTTGTACCTTAACAAATAAAGAAAGATATATCTTTTTATTATCAAATAGTTTTGAAATATCAATACTAGATTGGCTATTAATCTTTTTAAGCATATTACCAGATTTACCTATAATAATTCCCTTATGAGAATTCTTATTACATACAATAGTGGCATCGATATATACTTTAGAAGTTTTCTCTTTTATTGAATCTATCTTTACCGCTGTTAAATGAGGAATCTCTTCATCAATATTCAATATCATTTTTTCTCTAATGATTTCACTTATTCTAAAATCAATGTTCATATTAGTATCCATATCACTAGCATAATATTGAATATCATCATGAAGGTATTTCTTTGATGTTACTAATAATTCATCTAAATTATCTTTATTTAAAGCACTTATTGGAATAATCTCTGTAAAATCATAATTGTTATCAGCGTAAGCAAGTCGAGATATTAAACGATCTTTATTAACTTCATCAATCTTATTCACAAGTAAGAATATTGGCATATCTAATTTGAATAACTTATCTAAAATTTTCTTATCTTCATCTTGCAAGCCAATATTGCCATCAATGATGTAATAAATAATATCAGCACCCTCAGTTTGAGAGATCGCTTCTTTATTCATATAAATACCTAGAGCTGTTTTAGCTTCATGAATTCCTGGAGTATCAACAAAAACTATCTGATAATCATCATCATTTAAAATACCCAATATAGCATTTCTGGTAGTTTGAGCTTTAGCAGTAGTGATTGCCAATTTATCATTTAATAAACTATTTAATAAGGTAGACTTACCAGCATTTGGTCTACCGATAATTGATATAAAACCCGATTTCATTCTTCACCTAATACATCTACAATTGAGAAAGAGTCTGGAAGCATTTCTACAGTATTTGTAACTCTAGTTTCTTTGCCATTAGAAAGAATGATTGGTGTATCAGGATTTAATAATTCTGATAATACTTGTCGACAAATACCACAAGATGTTCCAAGTCTATCACCGTCGCTAACAATGGCAATGGCTTCAATATCGTTTTTACGATAGCCATTAGAATATGCCGCAAATATAGCACTTCTTTCACCACAATTTGTTGCGCCATATGAGGCATTTTCAATATTTGCGCCATAGAAGGTCTTGCCATCTTTGCATAATACACATGCGCCTACATGATATTTAGAATATGGCGCATAAGCATTTTTCATAGCTTTAAAAGCTTCGTTAACTAATTGTTCCTGATTCATAGAATTCTCCTTATAACTACAATGATACATATCACAAGTGAACCAATTGCACTTATTAAAACTGCTCCACTTGATAAATCTTTTATTGTTCTTATTTTCTCATCTTTTTCTATATTTAGATAGTTGCCTATCCTTTCTATTGCTGTATTAATTACCTCACAAGTTATAACTAAAGTAATGCATATTATGAACGCTAGCCATTCATAATAATCTAATTTAATAATTAAGCCACCAATAATAGCACAAATCCCTAACAATACTTGAATTAATACCGCTTTATGATTTAAAGCAATTTTAAGGCCATGAAAGGCATCAGAAAACTTTTTCATTCAAGATCTTCCACAATCTTTTTTTGAATAGAGAACATCTTTTTTTCATCTTCTATATTCATATGATCATATCCTAATAAATGTAATAATCCATGAACAAATAAGAAAACAAATTCTCTTTTAACACTATGGCCATATTCTTTAGCTTGTGATAATACTCTATCCCTATTAATAAAAATATCGCCCAATTCTATCTCATCTTCATATTTTTCTTGTTCACCATCATCAAGCAAAGCAAAAGAAATAACATCTGTAACCTTATCAATATTACGATAATCCCTATTGATTCTTCTGATAGTTATAGGACCACAAATAATTAGTGATAAAACATATTTATCTTCTATTTTAAGAAGATTTAATGTCTTCTTATAGT
>CAVDLK010000097.1:0-4752 GCA_963609745.1 Erysipelotrichaceae bacterium
TTCTATTACTGGTACAGAGATGGTTTTATATGGTAAACAAATTAAAACTAATCTTGCCAATTACTACTTAGTTATAAATACACCTTTAGAACCTGTTGAATCATATATTAACTTTATTATGAATCAATATTTATATATTGCGGTATTTGTAATTATTATTGCTTTAATTGTTTCTTTCTTTTTAGCCCAAAGAATATCTAATCCTATTGTTAAGATGAAAAATGAGGCTAATAAATTAGCTGAGGGTAATTATGATGTTAAGTTTGAGGCTAATTCATTTTCTGAGATAAATGATTTGGCAAATACTTTAGATGATGCAACAAATAAATTATCGCAAATTAATGATTTAAGAAAAGATTTGGTCGCTAATGTTTCTCATGATATAAAAACTCCTCTAACAATGATTCGGGCATATGCGGAGATGATTAAGGATATATCAGGTGATAATCCTATAAAGCGTAATGAACATTTGGATGTTATTTTAATGGAAGCGGAATATCTTAATAAATTAGTAAGTGATATGTCAGAATTGTCAAAATTGCAATCAGGAATTATTGAATTAAATAGGGATAATTTTGATTTAAAAGATTGTACTAATAGGGTTATTGATTTATTGAAACAAATAATTGTGGAAAAGAAGATTGATTTAATTACTAATTTAGATGATTGTGTAATATATGCTGATGAAATTAAGATGTCACAAGTTGTTTATAACTTTTTATCTAATGCTATTAAGCATTCTAATGATGAGGGGAAGATAATTATTAATATTATTAAAAGTGAAGATAATGTAAGATTAGAAGTGATAGATTTTGGTGAAGGTATATCACAAGAGGCCTTACCATATATATGGGATAGATATTATAAGGTTGATAAGAATTTCAATCGAAATGTTAATTCTACGGGTTTAGGATTGGCTATTGCTAAGGCAATCTTGGAGGCTCATAAGGCTAACTATGGTGTAGAATCTAAACTAGGCGAGGGTTCAAAATTCTATTTTGAATTATCTAATGATTATGACGATGAAGAATAAAGTTGATTACTTAAAATTTATTGATTATGAATTTATCCAAGATGATAGATTTATAAAAGCTAATACTGATACAGCTTTTTTAGGTGTTTTTTTGGATCAGATGAATAATAAATCGGTATTAGATATAGGAACAAATACAGGTGCTTTATTGTTGTATGCCCATTATAAGGGGGCAAAATATTTATATGGCGTTGATATTCATGAAGATGCTTTAAAGGTAGCGGAATTGAATTTAAAAAAATATTCTGATAACTATAAACTATATCATAGTGAGGTACAAAAATTAGATATTGATCCTGTTGATGTAGTAATTGCCAATCCACCATTTTTTGAGATGAATAATATAGCTCAAGATAAATATATGAGAGAGGCTTTATTTGAAGAATCTTTGCCTTTAAATGATTTATTTACTGCGTTACGTAAATTTATGAAAGATAATGGAGAGGCTTATATTTTATATCAAGCTGATAGGTTTCCTGAATTATATGAGGCATGTAAGAAATATAAACTAAAGATAATGAAGATGCAATTTATTCATGATATAAATTCTAAACATGCTTTAAGAGTAATGATGAAATTAAAGATTGGTCCTATGTCTAAATGTAAGATATATGAACCAGTAATGATTGATAGAGGAAAGTTCGTGAAAACACAATATATGGTGGATGAGTGATGAATATAAAGAAAATATTTTTTATAGAAATAGGAACAATATTATTTGCCATAGCAGTTGGTTTATTTTTGCTTCCAGGAAATATTTTAACTGGTGGAGTAGCTGGTATTGTATCACTAATCAAACCTTTTTATCCTTTTTGTAATATTAGTGAAGATATTCTTACTATTGTAATATCAACATCTTTATTTATTGTTGGTGCTATTTTCTTAGATAAAACTTTTACCTATCAAACATTAATTCATTCTGTTTCTTATCCATTTGTTTTATTGGCAGTAACTAGATATTTACCCGAATATGAAATAGATCCAATCTTAGCAGCTATATATGGTGGAGTAATAGGCGGTGCTGGTATTGGCATTATCTTTAGGCAAGGTGGTTCAACCGGTGGTATGGATGTTATACCTTTGATTATAGAAAAACATTTTAAATTAGAAGCAAGTAAGGGCATTATGATATTAGATGCTATTACGGTTATTGCGGGATTATTTATATATGGTATTAATAGTGTTTTAATTGGTTTAATTTCTGTATTTTTTACTTCCTTTACAATGGAAAGAGTAATTAATCAATATAATGGTGTAGAAGCTAGAAGAGTAGAAATAATTTCTGATAAATATTCAGAAATCAATGACGATATTCAAAATTTATTAAAGCGTGGTACAACAATCGTTGATGGCAAGGGTGGCTATACAAATAATGACAAGAAGATTTTATTAGTAGTTGTATCTGGTGATGAATTAGAAAAACTTATCAAGATAATTAATAATCATGATTCAAGTGCTTTTGTGGTAATAAGTGAAGTTAAAGATGTTCATGGCGAGGGCTTCACATATGAGCCAAGATTATAAGATTGATACTAAACATTATGTTTTCTAAACGTGCTTATTAAACTATGCTTGAGATGAATTAAGCGCTAAAGTTAATGGTTTATGATGAAATTGAAGTTTTTAGAAAAGAAAGAAAAAATAAGAATAATTCTTTTCAATAATAATGCTGTTTTTATTGAATTTTGTTAGGGATTTTGATACTATAATAGTCGTTGTAGTCCCTCCTTGAAGGGGATTATAACCGCTCAGAAAAGGTTATAAGTACGTAAGTCACCTTAATGGCGAGTCTGAATCTATAAAAAATAAGGAGGTTACTATGTACGCAATTATCGAAACTGGTGGCAAACAATTAAGAGTTGAAGAAGGCCAAACAATCTATGTTGAAAAACTAGATGCTGAAGTTGGTTCAAGTTTCACTTTTGATAAAGTTGTTGCTATCGAAAACAATGGTTTGACTCTTGGAGCTCCATATGTTGAAGGTGCTAGCGTTACTTGTAAGGTTGAAAAACAAGGCAAGGCTAAGAAAATCATCATCTTCAAGTATGGTAAGAGAAAAGGTTCAAGCAGACGCAAACAAGGTCATCGTCAACCATATACTAAATTAACTGTAGAAAAGATTGGCTAATGATTAAGGTAATTTACGAAGTTAATGATGATAGATATTTATCCATACAAGTAAGTGGTCATGCTGATGCTGGCGAATATGGAAAAGACTTGATTTGTGCTTCAGTAAGTTCAATAATGTTTGGTTTCATGAATGCACTTGATGCATTAAATGAAGAAGTTGAAATTAAACAATTAAAAAACAAGATTACTATTAATAATCATTCTAATTCTAATAAGGTTCAAGATTATTTTGAGTTAGTAATGACACAATTAAAAACTATTGAAGTTTCCTATGGAGATTTCATTCAAACAGAAAGGAAGTAACAACATGAAATATATATTGAATATACAATTCTTCGCTTCTAAAAAGGGTGTTGGTTCGACTAAGAACGGTCGTGATTCTGCATCTAAACGTTTAGGTGCGAAATTAGCTGATGGTCAGTTCGCAACAGCTGGTTCAATCATCTATCGTCAAAGAGGAACAAAGATTCATCCTGGCACAAATGTTAAAAAGGGTGGCGATGATACTCTATTCTGTTTAATTGATGGTGTTGTTAAATACGAACATCTAGGTAAAGATAGAACTAAGGTATCTGTATATCCTGTAGCTTAATTGAAATCAAGCCCTCTTTAGAGGGTTTTATTTTGGTGATATTATGCAATTTATTGATAAGGTAAATATTAGATTAAAAGCTGGTAATGGTGGCAATGGTATTGTTGCTTTTAAGCATGAGAAATATAAACCATTAGGTGGACCTTCTGGTGGTGATGGTGGTGATGGTGGATCAATTATTTTTAAGGTTGATACTAATAAATCAACACTATTAGATTTAAAGTTTTCTAAACAAATTAAAGCTCAAGATGGTGAAAATGGTAAAACTAATAACATGTTTGGTGCTTCAAGCGAAGATGTTATTGTTAAGGTTCCGCTTGGAACAATTGTAAAAGATTTAGATAAGGATGAAATAATTGCTGATTTAAATACTATTGATGCTCAAGAAGTAATATGCGTTGGTGGTAAAGGTGGAAAGGGTAACTATCATTTTAAGTCTTCTAAGAATAATGCTCCTGATTATGCAAGCCTAGGAACATTGGGAGAAGAAAGAAATGTTTTGGTTGAATTAAAACTATTAGCTGATGTAGGCTTAGTGGGTTTGCCTTCGGTAGGTAAATCTACCTTATTATCAGTTGTTTCTAATGCTCGTCCTGAGATTGCGGATTATCCATTTACTACTTTAAAACCACAACTTGGTATGGTTAAGGTTGGTGATTCTTCTTTTGTTATGGCAGACTTGCCAGGATTAATTGAAGGAGCAGCAGATGGTAAAGGTCTAGGCCATGAGTTTTTAAAACATATTGAAAGATGCCGATTAATTATTCATGTTCTAGATATGGGTAGAGATAATCCTAATGAAGATTATAAGATTATCAATGAAGAATTAAGAAAATATCCAGGAAATCTATATGAACGTCCACAAGTTGTTGTTGCCAATAAGATGGATTTAGATGAGGATAAAGTTAAACTTACAAAATTTAAAGAAGAATATCCTGATTTAGAAGTATTTGAAACTACTACCATTATTAATGAAGGTTTAATGCCTTTACTATAT
>CAVDLK010000098.1:0-4701 GCA_963609745.1 Erysipelotrichaceae bacterium
ATATTATATAATAAAATTAATAATAAATCAAGTACTAATTTAAAAATTATTTATATTTTTATGATCTTGCTGCTTAATAAAAGGATCAAGTCAACTGATCTATTATTAACTACTAAATCATATATCATATTAATTATACAATTTACTTCCTTAATACTTATATATATAACATAAAATCTCTTGGTGTGAAGGGTCTAAAAATAATAAACGGCCATATATATTACTACTTATTTTATTGCTAAATTATATATGATAAAGAATAGTTATGCCTAGCACTTCTACTTATCAAAATTTAAAAAGGCAAAAAAGGAGAAAATAATAAAAATGGAAAACAATCAATTTTCTATGTTAGAGGCTTTCATGGCCTTAGACGATCTTACAGAAGATACAAGAAGAGAGTTTAGAAGAACACGTAAATTAAAAGAAGGAAATACTTATTCACTTCATGATAACAAACAAATGGAAGATGCTCATGATTTCAGAGAAGCAGATAAGAAAGATGTAACACTTGAAGTTATTGATACTGATGCTGACACACTTGAACATTTAAAAGATCCTTCAGATTATATTGGTGAAGTAATTTTACAATGTAATGTTTGTAAGGCTACAAAGTTTGTTAAGCTTGACGCATTAATTAAAGATAATACTAATGCTGAAGAACAAGTTGATATTTACAATGTTGAAGAAGAATGTCCTCATTGTCATTCAAAAGGTAAAGGTTATATTTTAATTGGTCAAGTTGGTAAGGCAACTGCAGAAACAACTCAAGAAGCTGAAGAGAATAAAGAACAACAAGATGCTGCTGAAGAAGAAAGTGAAAAATCAACTGAAGAAACATCTAATGAAGAATCAGAAAATAATGAATCAGAAGAATCAGCTTCATTCAGTAATGATGAATCATCTTCAGATGAACCTAAGTTAGATAACTCAGAATCAAAAGAAGAAGAACCTGAAGAGTTTGATTGAGATGAAGAAAAACCTGAAGAGGAAGAAGAATCTAAAAATGAATCCTTAGAAGAGGATGAAGAAGAAACTCCTTGGGATGAAACAGATTCACATGAGGATGAAGATGAAGGTAAGAGAACAATTAAAGCTTCTAAATTATTAGATGATAAAGAAGATTTAAAGGCTGCTCTTAAAGCTAAGATTAAGAATAAACATAAAGTACAAGAATCTTTATTTACTAAAGTTTATAAAGAATCACTTCATGAAGCTAGAGTTGGTAAAATAAGTTTAGATAGAATCAAAAGAAGAGAAACTCCAATTGAAGAAGATTTTGGTAAATCATCTATTACTATTGGTGACTTCTTAAATACTATTGTTGGTAATGTTTCAACAGTTAATATTTGTTCTGATAAAACTAAGAGAGTAATTAATACACTTCCTGCAGATGAAGTAGTAGATTCATTTGAATTAAGCAATACTCCATTCTATAAATGATCAACAGAAGATGATTATATTGATATTGCAGTAAGTAGAAATGGTGCATTCTATATTGAAGACGTATTTGAAAAATTTGTTGATAATAACAATACATTCATTGTTGATGCATTAAGAGAGAATGATTATCTATTTGCGGATGATTCACATGAAGTAGAAGGTGACTTCGAAGATGTATTAAATCATTATGGAGATTTAAAACTTGATGGTGGTTTAAATTTACGTTCAATTAATTTCTATGTTAATCAACCAAGTGATGATTACGAAGCATATGATTCAATTGAAGAAGACTTCATTCATCAACTTGTAAGATTAAATAATTTAAGAGAATCTAAGATTCATACACCTAATACAGTTGAGAATTTCATTCTTGAATCTATTTATGAAAGAGAAGATTTAGATAAAGTTTACGAACAATATGTTAAACCTTTAAATGATAAATCAATGGAAAGAATCTTTAAAGAAGAATTTGGATATAAAGATGATGTAGATCTATTCTTAGAATCTAAAGGTATTTCCCCAAATAAATTTAATGAGTTCTTAGAAAATCAAAACAAGGTAGAAGATAAGAAGGAATGTGAAACATGTCCTGATTGTAAGAAACCACTTGAAGAATGTACTTGTGAAAAAGAAGAAGTTAATGAAGAGTTCTGGAAATCAGCTAGAGATAGAAAACAACTTAGTTCATTAGTTTCTGTATTACAAGAATCTAAGATGAAGTATGTTGTTAAGAGATCAACAAATGAACATTACAGATATGATATCTATTTAAAGAAAAATTTAAATGAGTCAGTTGAGGATGATTATCAAGAAAGAAAAGCTGATGCTGATAGTTCAATTGAAAATAAAGGAACAATTAAGTTAACTGAAGAACCAAATGATTTAGTTTATGCAAATACTGAATTAGCTCCAATTGATAGACCTGAACAAGTTGATGGTGAAGTAGTTGATGGAAGAAGACATAGACAAAGAACATCAGTAACAACTCAAGGAACAACAGACTTTGATGTACAAGTTCTTGATAAGATTGAAAGAATAGCTGATGATATTCATGATTCAATTAAGAATAATTATGATGTTGATGTTCCTGAAGGTTTAATTGTTGCAGATATGATTAGAGACCTTCAATTAGTTGGTGGAGCTATAAATCCTGAAGAATTAGAAAATACACCAAATGATCAAGTCAGAGCTGAATTATATAGAGAATTCACAGAAGAATTTGATACAATAGATGTAATCTTGAGTATCTTATCTGGGGAAGAAGTTCATACAGATAGAGCTGAAAGATTAATGTTCGCCGTACAATCTTTAGATGGTGATAACTTCCAACCACAATATATTGAACAAGGTATTTCAAGTCCTCAATTCTTAGGTATGGCTTGTAATGGAATGGTTCCATATATTGAACCGGCTGAAATAACAAGAAAGAATATGGATAAGGTTCAAGCATTACCTGATTATAGAAGAAGAAATCCTAGAATAAGTCATTATAACCCAGCTGAGGATGAAAGATTAACTGGTTTACCTGGTGGTCAAAGACAAGCTATTGGTAACAGAAGAGTTGATGCTTTACCTCATAGAAGAGATGAAAATTTAGATACAGATAGATTTGAATCAAATGTTAATGAATATTTCAGAAACACATATGAAGAAAATTTAATTTATACTAATGATTCAGCAGAAAAGATTGAAGAAGGTTATATAATTAATGGAACACTTGAAGGTGAAGATAAATCATTACCTATTATATGAAATTTAAAGAAATGTGAAGAAGGATATCAATTAACAAATAACCTTTCAGAAGAAGTTCTAACATTAACTGAAGATTGTATAAAATAAGGAGGTTATCTAAATGGATAATAAAGATACAGGATTATTATTACAGAAGAATAATATAAAACTATATCGTACTTATTTTAAACAAATGACTAAATTAATTGGAATAAAAGTTATGTATCGTGCCCCACGTGAAGGAAAAACTTACGACCTTCACGGGGAGTTAGATACTTTCTATTATGAACCTGTTATAGTAGATGTTATATTTGAAGAACATCCAAAACAAAGTACATGTAAGAAGATGGGTTGGAATTCAGAAGTAACTGAAGGAAATACACTAATGGTTGTCCCATATGACTTACCTCATATTCAGGTAGGAGCTTTATTTACTATCCCATCAGCTTTTGATGATACCAAAGGTAGAATGTTTAGAGTAGTTAAAATGCAAGTAGTTCCGGTTTATCCTTCTGAAATAACATGTGAATTACAACCAGTAGTAGCTAGTACTTCTACAATGACAGAAACAAGAGATTTCACAAAGAGTGATTTTAATACAATGATAATGGAGCAAGATGATGACTAAAGATTTATACCAACAAGTTAATGAAGAATTATATAGATTAACTAAAGATAGAACTTATTTAAAAGAATTCATTGATAAAGATTTAGTTAGTAGAAATTATAAAAATCAAAATACCAATAATCAATTTAACGATTTTATTAAAATAACAAGTGATAAGGATGGTCACTTTAGGGATTCAGTTTGTAATTGAGGAGAAGATGACAATCGTTGAAATGAAGCTTTACAATTAGCTAAGAAGAATCAACTTAAATCTGATTCAAGTAACTCCACAGGTAAGCAAAATCAATATGTTTTAAGAATTGTTGGTTTACAACAAGTTAGTAGTAATGGGGATCTTCAAAAATTACCTACTGGTTATGTTAAATTAAATATTCAGGATAACGGACAAATAAATCAGAATAATGTTCAAAAAACAAGTAATATATTTAAAAAAGCAATTCAAAAAATAACTGGTGACAGAGATGTAGTATTTGATGATAAATTATTTACTTTAACTCAAAATAAAGATGAAGCTACATATTTAAGCGAGGATGATAGAAGATCTCTTGTAGATATGATCAAGGGATTAATGAAAAAGAATGACGTATCTAAATTTGAAAAAGATACAAAAGAAGCGGATAGATATTATGCAACTAGTAATACTACTATTCTTGAGGATAAAATAGATTCTAATCAAATAAAGATTGATGGTTCTGTTAATGCTGATTTCGTTATAAATACTTACTTAGCTAAGAAGTTAGGTAAATTATTATTAGATGAACAAACAACTGATTCTCAAATATTAGAGAAGGCTAAACAAGTTGATACTACAGGGATTATTAAAGCTTATTTAAATAACGATACTAATATCACTAATTCAGTTATGTTTACGGTTATACGTAATATTCACCAATATACTACAG
>CAVDLK010000099.1:0-4656 GCA_963609745.1 Erysipelotrichaceae bacterium
TTTATAATCTGACTCGTCAGCAGTATTTAGAATATAGTCATAACATTCTAAAAAATTTCTTCTTGCGATTTCTTTTTCTGGATCATTATTTTCATAACGTGAAAGAGATAGATTATTTTCAACATATTCATCTAAGTTATCTTTTACAAATTTGATGTTACTGGCACGACTCATTAAATATTTGTTAATCATAATAAATGCCCCTTTTTATATTGATATTCTACTATGAACACAATTATAAGCAAATATAATTTAATTGATTTGGCATAAAAAAAGCACTCCCATATGGGAATGCAATTTTGAATACAAGATTAACGTTTTGAGTATTGAGGTCTTCTTCTTGCACCACGTAGACCGTATTTCTTTCTTTCTTTAGCACGTGAATCACGAGTTAAGAATCCAGCTTTCTTTAATACAGGTCTGAAGTCTTCGCCAACTTCTAGTAATGCTCTAGCGATACCATGTCTCATGGCACCAGCTTGACCAGTTAAACCACCACCATAAACATTGATAAGAATGTCATATTGACCTTCTGTACCAGTTTCAACTAGTGGAGATTTTACAACCATTCTTAGTATTTCTTGTGGTAAGTAATCTTCGAGAGTTTTGCCATTAACAGTAATAATACCAGTACCAGGTGTCATGAATACACGAGCTACTGATGACTTACGTCTACCTGTTCCGATATAATTTACATTTGATTTCTTCTTTGCCATATCCTACTCCTTATTTAAGCTCAATTGGCTTTTGAGCAGCATGTGGGTGCTCGCAACCTTCATAAACGAATAAATGAGTTCTCATTGTATCGCCTAGTGTGTTGTGTGGAAGCATACCTTTAACAGCTTTTTCCACTAATAGTACAGGGTTTTCTCTCTTTAACTCACCGATAGATACTGACTTTAATCCACCTGGATATAAAGTATGATGGTAATAAGTCTTCTTGTTTTCTTGATCGCCTGAATAAACGATCTTAGCAGCGTTGATAATGATAACATTGTCACCACAATCAACATTAGGTGTAAATGATGGTTTGTGCTTTCCTCTAAGAATAGCAGCAACCTTAGTTGCTAGTCTACCTAAAGTTTGACCTTCAGCATCAATTACATACCAGTCTTTTTTAACTTCAGCTGGTTTTGTCATTGTTGTTTGACGCATAATTTTTCTCCTTTTACCTTTGTAGTTTCCGGGGCTACAAATCATAAGGCTCTATAATAATACCCCATAATTAAGGCTATTTCAATAAATTTTTTTACAATATTCCTTAAAAGGAATATACTATTTTTATGGACAAAAAAATTATTGATAACAGTGAACAAATTAAGAAATCAAGAATAAATGAACCTATATTTCAAGCTATATTACAACTATATGAAACAAGGATTGATTTAGGTATAAGCCAAAAAGAGTTGGCTAAATTATCAGGTGTTAGACAATCTAATATCTCTCGTATTGAAACAGGTACATGTTCACCTGATTTAGAAACAATATCAAAACTTGCTTATGCTATGAATAAGAAATTAGAAATTAAGATTAAGTGATTATTTAAATTTAATATTTATATTACAAATTTCCGCAACAGAACCTACACGCATATTAGGACCAAATAATCCTACTCCACTAGTAACAATATTAGTCATATTGCCATATTTTTTTAAACCATAAGCATTATCCCACATTAAATTGATTGTTAAAGTGCCAGGCCAAACCTGCCCAGCATGAGTATGACCACATAAATCTAAATCAACTCCTGCAGCTGATAACTCATTTAAATCTTTAGGTTGATGATCTAGCACAATAATAGGTAAAGATTTATCTAAATCATTTGTTATATCACTTGCAGCAACTCTTTCGGTATTGCCAAAATTTATCTTTTGGGCATCAGGTCTACCATAGATATAAAAACTATTGTTAATTAATTCATAACTATCATATAAAAGTTTTAAACCAGCCTTTTCAACAAATTCATTCATTCTTTCATCTGCTTGAACATTAGCCTTATCTTCCTTAGTTATGTGAAATGTAAAACCAAGTAATATCTTTTCCTCTATATCATGATTACCATATACGGCATATTTACCATATTTTGCTTTCATAGTACTTAAAACTTCAATTATCTTTTCTGGCTCTTCAATCGCTTCATATTCATTATCAAATATATCTCCAGCAACAACAATCACATCTGGATTTAAAGAATTAACCTTATCTACCATATCTTGCATTTGTTTCAATCCATCGTTATAACCAATATGCAAATCTGAAATCAATACGACATTTAATTCATCAAAGTCACATTCTTTGTCTATTGTTACATCATAATTTGTTATATGAAGATTATGAGCGTTATTAATGCCATAGATAGAAATTATTGTTGTGAATACAACAATAAAAGCAATGGTTATATGTCTTGAAAGATGCTTATTATATTTTTCTTTATTAGAAAATAACCAAATAACATAACGACATAATAAAGCAATAATTAAGCTTACAAAGAAATATAATAAGAAACCTAACCAATAAAAAGATGCTTTAGTTAATAATGCTTTAAAGTTACTAATTGGTAAAAAGAAAGCAACAATAACAATAATTACGCCACCAAATAGATATAAAGCAAAGGCAACTAATATAAATAAATTAATAAAAAATGGTGAACGTTTTAAATGTTTGACTGTTCTAAGATATATAAAAATGAATAAGGCCAAGGCAAATGGTGCAATTATAAATGCTATCATAGTTTATCTACTCTTATAACTTCAGCAGTATCATAATCAGTTATACCCTTACCCTTATTAGGATAAAAATGAGAATATACACTATCAACAAAGAAGATACTTAACAATATTGAACAAACAATAATTAAATGCTTTCGCTTTATCTTTCTTAATATGTCATCAATAATAGGGCCTAAAGCATATACTACCGCTAAGCCACCAAGCATAAATACCAATAAACCTTCAGCACAGATTCTGCCATTAATATTTAAGAAATAACCAGAATAATCCCACCACTTTGTACCCTTTGTAAGTTCTAGATACCAATGCGTAAAATATTCAATAACACCACATAAAATAATAGTTAATATTGATTGTAAGGCAGGTTTTTTTCTAAAACGATATAAAAAGATAAGAATAAAGATACAACCATAGCCATATATTGGTAACCATGGTCCATGCATTGTACCTCTATTGACAAAGATACCATCTTTAAGTAAATGAATAGATACTTCCCATAACCAGCCAACAAAAGAGAATATAAAGAATAAAGCAATAATTGACCATATTGAATAATGTCTTAAATAATGAACCTGTTCTAAACGAGGATCTTTTTGATTAACAGGAATTGGCGATAATCTTCCTGGATATTGTTTACCCTTCAATATTTGTTTATATTCACTAATCTTTTCTTCTTGTTCAATGGCAACATTAAAATCATCTTCTTCTTTATCATATTTATAAATTATGCCAAAGTTATTTTCTATAAAACCTCTAAAACCATCATGAATATAATCTTCAATGATAATATCATCATTCATAATTTCAATAACATCACTATAAGTAGCACAAAGTACCTCTTTTGATGCCATTTCATATAAATATTTATCATTCAACTTATCAACATATGATATTCCTTCATCTTTAGCTAAGTTTCTTAAATAAATGTAATATGCTGTATAAACACATTCTTCATAAGGGTTAGAGAATAGAATCCTTGATAAACCAAAGGTAAACATACCTAGAATACGCCAACCAATAAATGATAATTCAAGTTTAAACATCTCCCATTTATGGCCATACATCATTCTTCTTGATAACTCAATTGCATCATTAGCATCTATATCAGGATTTTCCGCAACAATATAAGCAACCATAGCATAAGAATAATTTTTAATTAAGCCACCAATAACACTTAAGTCCCATATAAATTGATAGATAGATGTTAAAAGTATAGTAAAGAAAGCTTTCATAAATTTCTTAACTCTAAACAAGAATAAGAAACGTGATACCTTAACATAATCATAGGTATGACCTTCTAAGAATATTCTTTTAAATGCTACTTTATAAGTATTTTTTATAAATATGGAAAAACCATAAGTAACGATTGAAACAATTACAATCATTATACTAGTAGTTAATCTTTCAGATTTTGTTAGTGATAATATAGTTTGAAATAAAAGAACTAAGAATTTGCCAGAATCTAAATTATTAATAAAAGATGAAAGAACACCTTTACTTCTGCCAAACTCTAGTCTACCAATAGAAAAGGTTGAATTCTCAGCCTCAATTAATAAAGTATCAGAATCATTTTCACCTTCTTTAACTTTACCAGATAATAATTCATCTAAAACTGTTTCAGCTGAAAGTGTTTTATTTTCATAATTAGAAATAATACCATTTTCATTAAGAATACTTAAGGAACTCATTTGAGTATAGTTTAAAGTTGAACCATGGGCAACACCAATATATGCCGCTAATAAACACGCCAAAACAAATACTACATAATCACTTTTAACATTCTTCTTTGCATCTTTTTTTGCTTTCTTTCTATCAAACATAAATTCACCCTTATAGCTTTGGAATAATTATTCTAGCTTTCTTATTATTTTTAATAAATAGTTTTATAAAAGGAATCAATAAAATAATAATTATTATTGTTCTAACT
>CAVDLK010000100.1:0-4642 GCA_963609745.1 Erysipelotrichaceae bacterium
GCTTTATAGGGAAGACTTTTAATAAATACAAGCACAAAAAATTCTCATATACAAACACCGTATCATTATACTTAGGATTTATGATTGACAATGTTTCATATGAAATATCTAATGATTTTGAAGCAGTTGATTTTTTAGACTTAGATGGTGAAGCAACAATATGTAGGGTTAACCAAAAAGACTGGAATAAAATTTTAGAAAATAAAAATAATGTTATAGAAACAGAAATTGAAAAAGAAATTTAATCTATAACTATAATTAACGATAATTTCATTTCAAGATCTTATGGAGAAATTAACTATGATTGGTGGGAAACCAGAGCCATAATATTTAACTTTGGTCAATTAGAAGTTTCATTTGAAAAGGCAGACTGTTTCTTTTCAATGGAAATTGAAATTAATAAAGGTTATGATTTGATCAATAAAGTGGAAGATGGAAAATTTATATTATCTGGCTTTGAACAATCTGATGAACAAACAATTGAGGTTAATAGAGAAATTATTAAACTTCAATAATGGTATTTATACACTTTTATTATTAACAATCTTTATATCTGCTATTTTAATAGGTTTTAAAATGATACGATAACAACTATTATTAATCTATTTCGTTTAGATTTTTGATTGCTTCAATATATATTTCAACTTGTTTCTTGAAGCTTTCAATATTTAATTTTTCATTGGCATCATGGATATGATTATCTTCACCCATGAACTCACAACCAAAGGCAATACAGTTTTTGATTGACTTTGCGTAAGTTCCTCCACCTATGGCTTCCATTTCACTAGTTTTATCACCAGTAACATCAACATAGGCTTTCTTTAATGCTTTAATCATAGGCATATTAACATCAAAATATAATGGCTCAATCTTGCCACCTAAAACAAATTCATTATTTTCATCTTTTGTTTTTTCAAGTAATGAATAGCATTTATCACTATTAGTCTTAACTGGGAATCTCATATCTAAAGATATGCAAACATCACCATCAATAACACTTGCCATACCAAAGTTAATAGAAGTATCACTTACATCATCTTTAAGATCTAAGTAACCTAATAATTCACCATGATTAGTTAAAGCAAAGTTCTTATGGAAATAGTCAACAAATGAATCATTGAAATCAGCATGATATAGCGCTTCAAATAAATAATTCAAAGCATTTATACCTAAATCAGGTGTACTGGCATGAGCTGCAACACCATAGACAATAATGTTACATACATCAGTATTATTGATTTCAAATTTAATATTATTTGTATTTAAATATTCTTTAAATTTATCTTCATTAAAACTATTTAGTGGAACAACGCACTTTGCTTTCTTACATACAACATTACTTGCTTCGCCACCAGTAATTGAAATTATCTTTGAATTATGGCCCACAATTTTACCAGAAACCATACCCTTTTCCGCATATATTCCTGGGAAACCACCATCAGGTGTAAAACCACAATCAATCATTTCTTCATTTTTAACATAATATTTAATACATGCTGAACCTGTTTCTTCATTACAACCTAAAATTAATCTAACTCTTTTTTTAAATTGATAATTTTCTTGTATTAAATATTTCAAGGCATACATAGAAGCAACAGCAGCACCCTTATCATCTGATACACCTCTACCATATAGATAGCCATCTTTTTCTATCATTTCGAAAGGATTAGAGTCCCAACCTTCTCCTGCTGGCACGATATCTAGATGCGCTACGATACCAATTAATTTTTCACCTTCACCTGTTTCACCATAACCACAATAGTAATCTAAATTTTTGGTATTTAAACCTTTTTCATTCATTAGTTCAATTGCAGCATCTAATACTTTTCTGTTATTTGAACCAAAAGGTTTTACATCATCAGCATTTACAGAATTAAAAGATACTAATTTAGCTAAATCCTGCTTCATGTTTTCTAGATTGTTTTCAATAAATTGTTTAACTTCCATACATCCTCCTAAATTATCAATCCTACTGGGCAATGATCACTGCCCATTACCTCATCATAAATAATACTATCTTTAACTTTATCCATTAATCTATCTGATACAACAAAGTAATCAATCCGCCAACCAGCATTTCTTTCTCTTGCCCTTGTACGATATGACCACCAAGAATACTTAATAGTATCAGGATATAGTTGTCTAAAACTATCTTTAAAACCACTCGCTAAAAGTTTAGTAAACTTGTCTCTTTCTTGATCAGAGAAACCAGCAGAGAAGTGATTTTCATCAGGGTTTTTTAAATCTATTTCATTATGGGCAACATTTAAATCACCAGTATAGATAACAGGCTTATTCTTATCTAAATTCATTAGATGTTTTCTTAAATCATCTTCAAAATGCATACGATAATCAATTCTTAATAAGCCATCTTTGGAATTAGGTACATAAGCACATACAAAATAGAAATCTTCATATTCCAAGGTGATAACTCTACCCTCTTTAGGATGATTTTCGCCCTCAATATCATAGATGACAGAAATAGGTTTCTTCTTACTTAATACCATTGTTCCAGAATAACCCTTTTTCTCAGCACAATTCATATAGCGATAATAGCCATCAAAATTAAAGTTAAATTGATCTTCTTGCATCTTTGTCTCTTGAAAAGCCATAATATCAGGATCTTCCTTATTCATAAAAGGAATTAGATATCCCTTAGACATCAAAGCTCTTAAACCATTAACATTCCAACCAATTATCTTCATATTTTTTTAGTTAGCTTTCTTAAATAAGCCTTTTCCTTTTCATCTAAATATGGTGATAAATTATCATATACCCTTTGATGATAACTATTTAAAGCATTAATTGTATTTTCATCTAAATACTTCTTATCAATTAAACGTAAATCAAAAGGAACCATAGTTAAAGTTTCAAAACCTAAAAACTCACCATATTCATTATTTTCAACAACCTTACATAACAAGTTATTTTCACATCTTATACCAAACTTATTCTCAAAATATACTCCTGGTTCATCAGAAAATACCATACCAGGTTTTAGTTCTACACTACTTGTCTCATTTATGGTATAGCGAATATTTGGAGGACCTTCATGTACTGCCAAACGATAACCGATACCATGTCCTGTGCCACAACGATAATCAACACCAATTGCCCATAGGTCTTTGCGGGCAACTATATCTATTTGATTACCACACATTCCTTTTAAGAAATGTAATTCACTTAAGTTAAACATTGATTTTAATACTAAAGTAAAATACTTCTTAAACTCATCACTTACCTTGCCTAAAGCAACAGTTCTAGTAGTATCAGTTGTACCTTCTGGATAATGACAACCTATATCAAACAACAAAGCACCCTCATTTTTTAAAGTTGCGGTATTATTCTCACTTGGTGAATAATGCATCATAGCAGCATTTTCGTTATAAGCAACAATAGAATTAAAACTTAAATCTATAGCCTTATAAGCCAATCTTATTTCATTAACTTTCTTTAAGGCATCATATTCTGTAATGCTAGTCTTATCTACCTCGTCTAACCACATTAAGAATCTTAAGATAGCCACTCCTTCATAAATATGTGCTTTTCTTAAATTATTTTGTTCAGTCTCATTTTTAATAGCCTTCATATCTTCAATCAATGAACGCATATGATGAATTTTATTACCATGCTTATTAATATGAACATAGGTTTCATAATTAACCTTATTTTCATCAACTAAAATAGTCTGTTTCTTAATTAAATCTAAAAACTCATAATATGAATCATATGGTCTAATTATTACTCCATCTTCATATAGATTATCTAATGTCTCACTATCAAATCTATCAATATCAGTAAATAGATATACTTCTTTATTTAAGACAACTAAATAAGCTAAAAATACTGGTGTACAAGCAATATCTTTACTTCTTAAATTTAAAATATAAGCAATTGATTCTAGGTTATCAACAATATGACATTTATTGCCCAGACAATATTTAATAAGATCTAATTTATCCTTTCTAGATAAACCAGTATATTTTAAAGGTAATTCTTCTATTTTACCTTTATATAAAGGTGCTCTATTTTCAATTAAATCAGAATAAATATCAATACTCTTAATTTGAATTCTATGTTTTAATAAACTCTTCACAAAAGAAATTGAAGTACGTTTACCATCTAAACCAACTACTTTATTTTTATAATTCTTTAAGATAAATTCAATTGGATCTAAACAATCTTTAGTTCCAAGTTTTTCAACTATAACATCATTCTTTATACATTCATTATCAGCTTGAGTATGATAACGACCATCAACAAAGATATGGGCATCATCTTTACTAACTAATAAGGTTGCTAAAGACCCACTAAAACCCGAAAAATAATGAATAGTTTTAAAATAATCTGGAACATATTCTGACATATGATAATCAGAAGTATTCATGTAATAAATATCAATATTGTTTTTACTTATTGCCTCTTGTAAGGACTTTAATGCTGTGTTCTTCATACCCTCTATCTTATCATTTATAAGCATAATATTGTATAATTATAAATGGTATGAATGAAGAAAATAACGATAAAAACTTTGATTTTAATAGCGAAAATCAGGAAGATAATAATCAAATAAATGATTTCTCTTTTGATTTTGATAGAGATGATGAAATAGATGGTCCAATCCAAATTGATGAAACAACAA
>CAVDLK010000101.1:0-4580 GCA_963609745.1 Erysipelotrichaceae bacterium
ATAAATAAAGACTACAAACATAATTTATTTACTAACAAAAAATATATAAAACCGATAAAAAATAACATCTAATGATAATTAGGTTTGCTTTATTTATCTTAAAAACATAGAATATTTAAGTGGTAGAAGTTAGGTATAACTAACAAGGAGTGAGTATGTCAAGGAAAGCAACTGAATTTCAAAAGAAGGCTATGGGATTTATATATCGAGGTAAACAAATATTTAAACCATTAAATACTGGATGGGTTGATGATAATGTTGCCTGTGTCAGAGAATGGGTCGCAAATATCTTCTTTTATCGTAAGAATAATACTATTCTAATGATTGATGCGGGATATAACTATGATCGCTTAGAAGAAAAGATGTCATGGTTAAAGATTAATCCTAAGGATATACAAAATATATTAATAACTCATCAAGATACCGATCATGTCGGTGCAGTAGAAGAAGATAGTAAGGGTTTATTTAAGGATGCTACATTGTTTATTGGTGATATTGAAAATAAATATTTAACTGGTGAAAATAGTCGTAAAGTATTTTATGGTTTATATAAATTACCACAAGTAAAGATTAATAATGATAAGGTACTTTTAAATGATGGTGAAATATTTGATATTGATGATATACATGTTGAATGTTTTTTGGTTCCTGGTCATACTTGGGGTCATATGGTTTATTTAATTGATAATAAATATTTATTTACTGGTGATACTATCTGGCTAGGTGCTGATGGTGGTTATAGTTTTATATCACCACTAGCAGAGGATAATAATGTGGCAATGGATTCTTTAAGTAAACTTGAAGATAAATTAAGAGCACGTAATATAAAGCCAATAATTCTTACAGGTCATACTGGTTGGACTGATGATTTTGATTTCACTTTCTTACATAAAGATAAGTTTTGTTCACCATTTAGAAAAAGAGTTCCTGATCCTAGTGCACCATATGATGCTTATGATGAATCAGATGATACAAAAGAGAATGCTAGAAAAGGATTTCTAGCAAAGGTTAAGGTATGAAGCAATATTTAAAAGAAACCACATTACTAGATTATTCTAATGAAAATATACAACAATTAATTAAAGATAAAAATTGGAAGAATCTAGATAAATATGAATGTTTAAAATCTATCTATAACTATGTTAAAGATGAGATAGTTTTTGGATACAACATAGATGATAATATTCCAGCATCCATAGTTTTAAAAGATGGCTATGGTCAATGCAATACTAAGGCAACATTATTTATGGCACTTCTTAGAGCTTGCGATATACCATGTCGTATACATGGTTTTATGATTGATAAGAAACTACAAAAAGGTGCTATGAGTGGTCTTGTATATATAATGGCACCAAAACATATCTTTCATAGTTATGTTGAAGTATATTTTGAAGATAAGTGGTATGAATTAGAAGGACTAATATTAGATAAAGAATATCTAAGTAAACTACAAAATAAATTTAAAGAATGTGATGGTTACTTTTGTGGATATGGTGTAGCAGTTAAAGATTTTAAATATCCAACAATAGAATTTAATCGTAATAATACTTATATTCAAAAAGAAGGAATTGTTGTAGACTTTGGCATCTATGATTCAATGGATGATTTAATTAAAGAACATCATCAAGAAATGTCCAAATTAAAAGCTTTTTTATATCAAAATGTTGGTAGGCATTTTATGAATAGAAATATTAAAAGAATAAGAAACGAGGATTAGTTATGTTGAAATATGGAATGCTTGCTAAGGGAATTGAATTAATGTGTTTTAAATCAGCACTAGAAGAATTAAAGAAGATATATCCTGATATGGATATGGAAGAGTATAAAAGAAAAGTTAAAAAAGAATTTAAAGAAATGTTAGAAAGAACACCAGATATAGGTGGAACTTCTTTAGAAAAGAATTTATATATTGCTGCTTTTGTCTTTTCTTTACATAAGGCTGATTCAGAAAGAATTACTCCAGAAGTTGTTGATGCTATGGTAACAGCAGTATTTGATTCGCCATTTATTGTTAACGTTCATAAGAATAAGAAATGTACCCTATTTACTGATAAGGTTCAAGATGAAAAAGTAAAAGAAAGTAAGGCGAGTCAAAATTCTAAATATGAATTAGATTGGAAGTTTGATTATAAAAAAGGTGTAGATGAATTCTATAATACCTATACAGAATGTGGTATTTGTAAGTTAGGTAAAAGAGAAAATTGTTTTGAATTTGTACCATGTTTATGTAATATGGACGAAAGAAACTATCGTAATGAAGGTGGTAAATTACATCGTACAAAAACACTTGGTAATGGTGATGATTGCTGTGACTTTCATGTGACAAAGATTAAAGGGGAATAATTATGAAATGGTTAATAATGTTTATATTCTATTTTCTATATTGGGGAATATGTTATTTATGTACCGGAGGAGATAAGAAGAACTTAATGGGACTACGTTCTTATCCTGAAAATGTTCAAAAGATTGTTAGAGAAAAGATAAGTGATGCTCCTAAAGCAAAATCAATTTTAAATATTCTAATAAGCAATATATTATTATTCACAGTTGTATTTTCTATAATGGGACTACTATTTAAAAATATATATAACTTTAATAGTTATCTATCAGCATTTATATATTTTCTTCTTTTAGGAGAAGGATTAGGCCTATTTGATTTATTAATAATTGATTTATTATGGTGGCGTAACACAAAACGTATTAGATTTTCATTCATAGAAGATAAACAATACTATCAAGATCCTAAAATGCATATTGATTCATTCGTAAGAGGAATACCTATGTTTATTGTAGTTGCTGCTTTATCAGCATTAATTACATCTCTACTATAAAAATTTACAGTGACATTTTTGTCACTACACTGTGTGAATTTTTATTTAAAAAAGAGCCTTAGCTCTTTAGACTTGTCCATCTTTTAATAGTTCAACAAAGGCATCAACTATATTAGGATCAAATTGACTTCCCTTGCCTTTATTTAATTCATCAATGATTTTATCTTTTGTTAATTTTTTACGATATACACGATCACTATTCATAGCATCATAGGAATCGGCAACACAGATAATTCTAGCGATATAAGGGATTTCTTCACCCTTTTTACCGGTTGGATAACCTTTACCATCATAACGTTCATGATGATATAAAGCACCTTCAGTAATACCAGGAATGGAAGAGAAACCTTTAACCATTTCAGAACCTTTAATAGTATGTTCTTTTATTTGTTTAAATTCTTCATCTGTTAACTTAGATGGTTTATTTAAGATATTATCTGGAACATAACATTTACCAATATCATGAAGTTTGGCAATCCAATAAATGTTTTCACATTCTTTATCATTCATACCCAACTTATGGGCAATCTTTTCTGAATAGTCCGCAACTCTATCAGAATGTCCATGAGTATATGGATCTTTCGCATCAACGAAATTTGAGAATACTTCAAAGGCTTCAGTGATAATCTTTTCCTTTGTATGTAATTGTTTTTCGTATTGGTTGATGATAATGGAAATTACAATATAACCAATTAGGAGTATTATCCACAATGCGAAGCAAGCAATAAAGATTGTTCCACTTAATCCTGTTAGGTATTCTTCTCTTAATTTATAAGTGATAGAAAATGATGATAAGTCTATATCTTCTTTGTTAGTGTAGAAGATAAAACCAACAGTAGTATCGGTATCGGAAACTAGTGGATATTCACCACCAACATCAGAGTCAGGATAATAGATACAATAATCACCAGGTTCCATATCAATTAGCCATACACCAGCAGAATCAATAATATATTCCAAAGTACTAGCTTTTAAATCTTCTTCGGCAACTCTTAAATCTTTAATTTTCGCAACTAATTCTTCACCATTTCTAAATTGATGTATTTCTACTGAACCGCACCATGCTTGATTGATATAACAATTATCTTCAATTACAAACTTAGCAGTCCATGTTGATAACTCATTAATAGATAAATTTTTAATAGTTGCTTCATAGATAATGCCCTTATATGCGTCCTCACCTAAAGCAGAATCTTTCTTTTCCCAGGAATTTCCTTCATTAATAGCTAAACTAATTTCATCTTTTATTTCATATGAATCAGTTAATATTCTTTCTTTATTATTGTAAGATGCAACATTTAAACAATGTATTCCAAATGCAATGAGTAATACAAGAAGCATACATATTAAAACTATACCTAAGTAATATAATTTCTTTTTTGTTGAACTCTTATACTTCATAAATTAAAACCCCTTTGCATCTATAATACATATTCTAAGATATAATAATCATAATAATAATATCACTTAAAGAGACACTAATATGCAAGAAAAAATACTTGTTATACCTTCAAAGAATGGATTATTTACATCTTTAGCCTATCAAGGTAAAAACCTTTTTAATGTTAGAATTGTTACACCTATAGACCTAGCAAGACTCTCATTACTAAGAAGTGGAAAAGTATGTAAAAGACAATTTATAAGTAGAAGTGAGGAGTTAGTTTATTATAAAGATATTATTGAAGAGGTAAATTATTTTAAAACAAGTAAGTTAGCGGATATTGAAAATATAAATAATACAATTAATAC